>JAPLKN010000118.1 GCA_026388075.1 Elusimicrobiota bacterium | reverse complement strand
CCTCTTGATAAAACATGGTAGAGTATCCCCAGAGCATGAATTCTTGGTTTTCTAGGCATGGCAGTTAATAATATAACAATAAGTTAAATAAGTAAAGCCTGGCACCAATTGCTATTACCTTAGGTCTGCGGGGTTGGAACGCGGCGGGATTTGAATTCCTCTAAGCTCAAGTATTCCGGCGATAATCGCTCCTATAAAATATATCGCCCAAAGATAGGTATAATACTGGCCAAAAAAAGCTGCAAAGCCTGCAAGTATAAAAGATCCGGCAAAAACTAAAAGCCCGCCTTCAAGATATTTCCATTTGAGTATCATCTGGTCGTAAATGTGCCCTAAATCGTAATTATGCCTTTTATGCCTTACATATGCGGACGCAAGAAAAAGAAATCCTACCGGTGAAATAAATTGGGAAATAAGATGAATAAAAACCAATTCGTTCTTCTGGTACCCTTTAGAAAACCAGGCAGGGTCATACATCCTTATGCCGTTAAATTCGCCCAGCAGTTTTGACCCGTCAACCGCCATGAAATTGACCATAACAAAAATCAGAGCCATAAGAATTCCCGAAATATATGATGCATAAAATATGGCTTTAGTCGGATTTTTTTCGTCGGGTATCCAGTGAAATATCCCAACCAAAATTGAAGGGGCAATAAATGCCATAAGAAAAGACTGGCGAAGACAGTTTATAAGCATCGGCCAGGGATGCGGGCCTATAAGATTTTGAAGCGGCCTCGTTACAAGATATATTCCCAGCAAAAGAAATGCAAAAAACATTTTCTTGTATCCCATCTCGCCGAACATAATCTTTCGTATTTTTCTTACCCTGTTTAGCTCAAGGATTAAAACAAGATAGACCAGCCCGGCAAATAAGGGAACGAGAATATTGACGAAAAAAACTAGTTTCATTGGTTATCCTGAATTTAAAATGAGTTTAGTATTTTATGCTGGCTAAAACGGTGTTATGCATCAGCATTGTTATCGTCATGGGGCCTACACCGCCGGGAACCGGGGTAATGAACCCGGCCACCTCTTTTACGGAATCAAAGTCAACGTCACCTGAAAGGCCCGAATCTTCGCGGTTAATCCCAACATCAATTACCGCAGCCCCTTCTTTAACAAACTCTTTTTTAACAAATTGCGGCTGTCCTATTGCGGCGACCAATATGTCTGCTTTACGGCATATTTCAGGAACATCTCTGGTTTGCGAATGGGCCATTGTTACCGTGGCATTATTTGAAAGAAAAAGCATCGCAAGAGGTTTTCCGACAAGGTTTGACCGCCCTAAGACAACGGCATTTTTTCCCTCAATTGGAATATTGTATTTTTTAAGAAGAAATATTACTCCTAACGGCGTACACGGAACAAAAAGTTTATTTTTTTCTATCTCCTCAAATCTTTTAAGGCTAAAAAGCCTTCCCATGCTTATTGGGGTAAGCCCGTCAACATCTTTTTCCGGGCTTATTTCTTCTAAACATCTGTCGGGATTGATTCCTAAAGGCAGTGGCAGCTGAAGAAGTATCCCGTTAACCCGGGAATCATTATTTAGGACGCATATTAATTCCAAAACTTCTTCCTCTTTTGTTGATGACGGCAGTTTGTGATGGAACGATTTTATTCCGAGGGCTTCGCATGCCTTAATTTTTGATGCGACATAAACATGGCTTGCCGGATCATCCCCAACCAGTATTGCAGCCAGCCCCGGTTCGGTTCCTTTTTCCTTAAGTTTAGAAACCTTGGCCTTAAGTTCTGCCCTTATTTCAGCCGATATTTTTTTGCCGTCTATTATTTGCATCCTTTCTCCTTAAATAATAAAGGCGTTCATAAGTTCACAAGTCTACAAGTTGACGAGTTAGAGGCTTTTAAGTTCTTTTAACTCATGAACACGTGAACACATAAACTCGTGAACGCAGTTTATGTTTTAGTTTCTCCGCCATTACCGTTTCCATTTTCACCGTTTTCTTCTTTAACTACTGTTGCTATCGCGGCAAGCTTGTCCCCTTCGTCAAGACGCACGAGCCGCACCCCTTGGACGTTTCGCCCGATTATTGAAACGTCTTTAACGGGAAGCCGTATTGTTATTCCTTTTTCGGTCATCAGCATTATTTCATCGCCGTCGTTCGCCTTTTTTATGCCTATCACATTTCCGTTTCGCTCATTTGTTTTCATATTGATAACGCCGTGCCCGCCGCGCGATTGAAGCCTATATTTACCTACCTCCGTACGCTTGCCGTACCCGGTTACCGTTGCGGTAAGAAAAACATCTTCAGGCTTTAAAACTTCCATTCCGATGACTTCGTCCCCTTTTTCAAGCCTTATTCCCCGCACCCCTTTTCCTGATCTGCCTATAGGACGGACATCTTTTTGATCAAACCGTATCGCGATACCGCCTTTTGTCGCCATAACAATCTCAGGGTTGTCGTCCAAATGTTTAACTTCTATCAGGACGTCTCCGGGGTCAAGCCCTATGGCGATAATTCCGCCCTTTCTGGGATTGGCAAACTCTTCTAAAGCAATCTTTTTTACTGTGCCGTCTTTTGTGCACATCATAAGATTTGTCGCTTTTTCTTCTTCAAAAGATCTTATGGGTATTGCCGCGGTAATGCTTTCTTCGGGCGATGAAAGCTGCAGCAAGTTAACTATTGCCTTGCCTTTTGACGCTCTTCCGCCTTCGGGAATTTCATAAACCCTTGTCCAGTAAATCCGCCCTTTGGTTGTAAAGAAAAGCATGTAAGAATGCGTGCTGGTTACAAACAGGCTTTCAACAAAATCCTCTTCTCTTGTTGTCATGCCTGTTACCCCTTTTCCTCCGCGCCTCTGGGCCCGATAAGTTGTAACGGGAATTCTTTTAATGTATCCGGCGTGCGAAAGAGTTACCGCGACATCTTCCTCCTGTATAAGGTCTTCCATTTCAAGATCTTCCGCTTCCGCAGCAATTTTTGTCCTTCGGGCATCGCCGTATTTTTCCTTTATTTCCAAAATTTCATCTTTTATTATTCCTAAAACTTCTTTAGGGCTGGCAAGTATTGATTTTAACTTCTCTATTGTTTTTATAAGTTCAAGATATTCGTCTTCAATTTTTTTCCGTTCAAGCCCTGTAAGCTGCTGCAATTTCATGTCAAGTATTGCCTGCGCCTGGTTTTTAGAAAGCTTGAATTTTGTTATTAAATTAATCCGTGCGGTATCCGTATCTTTTGATTCTCTGATAGTTTTTACTATGGCGTCCAGATTTTCCAGGGCAATCTTTAATCCCTCAAGAATATGGGCCCTTGCCTCCGCTTTCGCAAGTTCAAACCTGGCCCTTCGCACAACTACCTCTTTTCTGTGCCCGATAAAAAAATCCAGCATTTCTTTAATGTTTAGGACCCGGGGCTTGTTTCCCACAAGGGCAAGCATGATAACGCCGAACGAGCTCTGCATCTGGGTGTGATTGAAAAGCTGATTTAAAACTATCTGGGCATTAGAATCGCGCTTGACCTCAATAACCACGCGCATTCCGTCACGGTCCGACTCATCCCTTAAGTCCGATATCCCGTCAAGTTTTTTATCCCTGACAAGATCGGCCATGTTCATAATAAGCTGGGCCTTGTTCACCTGATAAGGACGCTCGCGGATAATAATCGTTTCTTTGTTCCCTTTAGTTTCTTCTATTTCAACCTTTGCCCTGATCATAACCGATCCGCGGCCGGTTTCCATATAAGAACGTATCCCTTTTCTTCCGTGTATTATTCCTCCCGTAGGAAAATCGGGGCCTTTTACAATTTTTAATAACTCTGAAATTTGTATCTCCGGATTATCTATAACTGCGATGGCAGCGTCTGCGATTTCTGTAAGGTTGTGGGTCGGAATGTTTGTTGCCATGCCTACCGCAATACCCGAGGAACCGTTAACTAAAAGGTTGGGAACTTTTGAAGGAAGGACCACGGGCTCAACCATAGAGCCGTCATAGTTTGGAACGAAATCTACCGTTTCTTTGTCTATGTCTGCCAAAACATCGTCAGATATTGAGTCCATCCTTACTTCGGTGTATCTCATTGCGGCGGGAGAATCTCCGTCAACACTGCCGAAATTCCCTTGCCCGTCCAGCAAAGGGTACCTTAAAGAAAAGTCCTGAACCATACGCACCATAGAATCATAAACCGCCGTATCGCCGTGGGGATGGTATTTGCCCAGAACGTCTCCCACAACCCTGGCTGATTTCTTGTAAGAGCTTGAGTGCCTTAAGCCCATCTCTTTCATCGCAAACAGAATTCTTCTGTGAACCGGTTTTAGCCCGTCTCTAACGTCGGGAAGAGCTCTTCCGACAATTACGCTCATCGCGTAATCGATGTAAGAGGTTTTCATCTCGTCTTCAATATTTCTCGGAATTATGTTGGGGTTAGCCGGCTTTTCGCTTTCAGCCTTTTTGGGATCTTTAGGGTCTTGGGGATTTTCGCTAGTGTTTTCTGCCATTTTTAGAATTCTCCGTTTTTTAAAATGTTACCAGATACCAGGGACCAGTAAAAACTTTTAATGACTGCTAGTTTCTGATCCCTCGCTAGAGTTTTTGCTTTTGTATTAAACTTACCCCTTACCGCTTATCCCTTAACCCTGTTATTAAATGTCAAGGTTCGTTACATCTAAAGCATGGGTTTCAATAAACAATCTTCTCGGCTCAACTTTATCGCCCATAAGCGTTGTAAACATTCTATCCGCTTCAACAGTATCTTCAAGTTTTACTTGTAAAAGCTTTCTTTTTTCAGGCGACATGGTAGTTTCCCAAAGCTGTTCGGGATTCATTTCTCCTAACCCTTTATACCTTTGTATGGCTGAGCCTTTCCTTCCGAATTCCTTGATTTTTTCAATAAGTTCTTTTGAGCTTTTTAAATCAAATAAATCTGTTTCGGATTTTAAGCGATATATAGGTTTTTCTGAAACTATTCCGTAAATGGCTATATTTATCCCGAACGCTTCCAATTTTTTTGCAAGCACGTCTGCCCTTGGCAGTTCCCACAGATCTTTCACGACCGAGCCCATATCTTCAACGGTAATTTCCAGCGGGAGTTCTCCTGATTGCTCAACCTGAGCCTGCCTTTTCTTTGCAAACTCATTTTTGAATTCTTTCCATTCTTTGTCAGAATAAATATATCTTGGTTTCGCATTTTCAGGCTCATCTATTCTATAAAGGGGCAATTTCCCGCTTTCTTTAAATTTCAGGTAATCTTTCCACGCGATCCCTTTTTTCTGAAGTTTTTTGGTAAGATTGTCCAGCTCGGTCAAATAACTCAATATCTGCCCCAGTTTTTTTTCATCAAACTCCAGGGTTTCTTTTCCGTTTTCAAGGATATAAAATTTAAGCCCTTCCATGCCTTCGGAAAACAAAAACTTGTCCAGCGCCTCATCGGAATGCAAATACATTTCTTTTTTGTTTTTCTTTACTTTATATAACGGCGGCTGAGCAATATAAACATATCCTCTTTCAATCAAAGGCGTCATTTGCCGATAGAAAAAAGTCAAAAGAAGGGTTCTTATATGCGCTCCGTCCACATCCGCATCAGTCATAATAATGACTTTATTGTATCTTGCCTTGGCAATGTCAAATTCTTCCTGGCCTATGCCCGTTCCTACCGCCGTTATCATTGTCCGGATTTCGTCGTTTGTAAGCATTTTTGTCAGGCGGGCCTTTTCAACGTTTAATATTTTACCTTTTAAAGGCAGTATTGCCTGAAATCCGCGGTCCCTGCCTTGTTTTGCCGAGCCGCCGGCCGAATCGCCTTCCACTATGAAAAGCTCGCACTTTTCAGGGTCCCGCTCGGAACAATCCGCAAGTTTTCCCGGCAAAGAAGCCGAATCAAGCGCGCCCTTCCTTCTTGTAAGTTCTCTTGCTTTCCGCGCAGCTTCTCTTGCTTCTGCCGCCGTAATTGCTTTTTCTAAAATTTTATTTGAAATGGCCGGATTTTCTTCTAAAAATGCTCCTAACGCGTCGCCGACAACCGATTTTACTATTCCTTCAACATCAGAATTTCCCAGTTTAGTTTTAGTCTGTCCCTCAAACTGGGGATTGGGCACTTTAATAGAAATCACCGCAGTTAAACCCTCTCTGACATCTTCGCCTGAAAGGGACATATCTTTATTTTTTGAAACCTCATTTTTCTTGATATAGTCGTTTACAACCCTAGTCAAAGCCGAACGAAAACCCGAAAGATGGGTTCCGCCTTCAATTGTGTTGATATTGTTTACAAAGGTAAAAATTTGCTCATTGTAAGAATCGTTATACTGCATTGCTACTTCAACTACGTTATTATCTTTTTCTTTGCAGAAATATATGGGCTGGTTATGCAGCGCCGTTTTGTTGGCATTTAAGTATCTGACAAAAGTGTTTAGTCCTCCTTCGTAGTCAAAGGTGTGTTCTTTGTCTTCTCTTTCGTCTATAATTGTTATATGGGTGCCCGCGTTAAGAAATGCCAGTTCCCTCAAACGGTTTGACAAAATATCAAATGAATATTTTGTGTCCTCAAAAATCTCCGCATCGGGCTTAAATGTTACCTTTGTGCCCCGGTCATCGCTTTTTCCTATTGCTTTTAGCCCGTCTTTAGGTTTTCCCCTGTCATACTCCTGAAAATATATTTTCCCGTCCCTGTATACTTCAACTTTTAATGTCTCCGACAAGGCATTTACAACAGATATTCCTACGCCGTGCAAGCCGCCGGAAACCTTATATGCGTTATGGTCAAATTTTCCGCCCGCGTGCAGTTTTGTCATAACAACTTCAAGGGCAGACATATTTTTAAATTTAGGATGCGGGTCAACGGGTATTCCCCGCCCGTCATCTAATACCGTAACGGAATTGTCCGGATGAATAATCACGTCTATGTTTTTGCAAAATCCCGCTAAAACTTCGTCTATTGAATTGTCTACCGCTTCATATACTAAATGGTGCAGCCCTGCCGAACCTGTTGAGCCGACATACATCGCAGGACGTTTTCTAACCGCGTCCAAGCCCTCCAAAACCTGTATTTTAGACGCATCATAGGAATCTTTTACTGCTTCGTTGGCTGCATTTTTTGCCATTTAACTATTCCTCCGCATCAATTCTTAAGCTTGATTTTAATACCTTTAACAACTTTTTCTTTCCCTGCGTACTGGTTTATTTTGTTTATGATCTCATTTCTTCTTAAAGCCAGCTCCTGAAAATGAACGCTGGACAAAACTTCAATTATCAGTTCGCCTTTTTGAAGCCCGACCAGCTCGGCATAGCTGAATATCGGGGCAAATTCTTTGTCCCAAGCTTTCATAACAGAAAATGTTTTTTCATCCAAGCCAAGCTGTTTTTTAATTAACGAAATAATATCGCTTGAGGAACTAAAAGGCATTTATCCACCTTCGCAAAAAACCGTCTTGATAAATCTGAATAAGTCGAGGAATGTCCTGCCTTCATCTACCGCAGCAAATAGTAGAATGTGCTTCGGCGGATTTCGCAATGACAATTAAGAAAACTACAATTCAAACTTATTGAGCTTCATATCCTCATAGGCATAACTACGCAGAGATAATTCTTATCCTTTGTCGGCGTTATTAATGCAGGCGTAAGCGCGTTTGATAACTCAAAATAAACCTGCTCATCATCAACATTTTTAAGTATATCCATTAAAAAAGACGGGTTAAACGCAATTTCAAGGTTTTCGCCGTTATAATTTGTAATCATTTCAACTTCGCCTTCGCCCAGGCCTTGCGCAGAAGCCGATACTCTTAAAGTGCCTTTTCCGAAAAGGAATTTTATTGAAGAAGTCTTATCAATCGCTAAAAGAGACATCTGTTTTACCGCGGAAAGCGCTTCCTTCGCATTTAATTTTATCTGGGCCTCATTTTTCTTCGGTATCACCTGTTCGTAGTTCGGAAAAGTTCCTTCTATTAGACGAGAAGTAAGCAAAACATCGCCTATCTGGAATGCAACCTGGTTTTCTGTTACCCCCATTTTTACATCAGAGGAGGTTTCATCTAAGGAAAGTATTTTTTGAATTTCATTTATCGCTTTCGCCGGAATTACTACGGCCATAGTTATTTTCTTGTCCGGCAGTTCGCGGGAAATATAGGCAAGCCTTCTTCCGTCCGTTGCAACCATTTTTGCAATACCGTTTTCAACATTAAAGTATGTTCCGTTTAAAATATATCTTGACTCATCGTTTGAAACAGAAAACGCCGTTCTTCTCAGCATTGTTTTAAGAGTTTCTTTTGCAATTTTTAGTACTTTCTCTTTTGGGAAATCGGGCAGTACCGGATAATCGGCCTTAGGCAGGCCCATCAAGCTGAAACGGGAATTTCCGCATTTAATACTTACTTGATTTATATCATCAGAACGCATTTCAATATTGGTTTCTTCCGGTAATTCTTTTACTATATCAGTGAATCTTTTGGCAGGTATTGTAATACTTCCCTCTTTGACTATTTCTCCTTTTATATAACAGGAAACTCCCACCTCAAGGTCAGTTGAAGATAGTCTTATCTTATTTCCTTCTGCTTCAAGAAGAAAATTTGAAAGAATCGGAAGTGTGCTTCTTGGCGCAACAATAGTCTGTACAAGCTGGGCTCCTTTTAAGAGTTCCTCTTTTCCACAAATTATTTTCATCTTCTTTCTCCTTTCTTAGAATAAAGAACAGTAGTAATCGTAATAATGTTATGTATAATGTGTAGAACTTTTATTATCTAAAAATCTTTTTGGTTTTAAAACAAATTTCTTTATTTAGTTAAAGTCTTAATTAATGTTGATAAGAACTAAAAGTTTTCCACTACGCAAGTTTTAAAACCTTTCTTCAACCAAAAAGGGTATTTTAGAAATATTTATACTATTCTTTTCCTTCGCGTATTTCTTTGCTTATTTGGTTTATCTTGGCAACGAAATACGGGTCCGTAGACATCTTGGCTTTTATTTTGTTGCAGGCGTGCATAACGGTCGTATGGTCTTTTCCGCCGAAGGCTTCGCCGATATCGTTTGTAGAAAACTCATCTGTCAGCGTTCTTGCAAGATACATGGCGATTTGCCTGGGAAAAGCTACGGCGTCTGTGCGGCGTTTTGATTTCATATCTTTTAAGTCCAGATTAAAATGTTTTGCGACGACATGCTGTATTTTATCTATGGTTATCGGGGCAGCGTCTTCCGGGGGGCTCACAATATCTTTCAGAATTTTTTGAACAGAATCTACGGTTAAAGGCGTTCCTGTAAAAGCTGAAAAAGCCGTAATTCTAAGCAAAGAACCTTCAAGCTCGCGAATATTGGATTTTACATGGGTTGCAATATATAGTATTACATCGTCCGGAATATAGAGATGTTCCTCTTCGGCTTTTTTCCTTAAGATCGCTATCCTTGTTTCAAGATCCGGCGCCATAATATCGGCAACAACACCCCATTCAAAACGGGAAATTAAACGGGGCTCAAGATTTGGAAGTTCTTTAGGAGAGCGGTCTGAAGTAATTACAATTTGTTTGCGCGAATCGTATAAAGTGTTGAATGTGTAAAAAAATTCTTCCTGGGATCTTTGTTTTTCAATCAGAAACTGTATATCGTCAATTAAAAGGCAGTCAACATTTCTGTATTTATTTCTGAAAGTCGCGGGCTTTTCATACCTTAAGGAATCTATGAACTCATTGATAAATTTTTCGCTTGTAACATACATGACACGCAGCGCCGGGCTGTTTTTTCTTATGAAGTTTCCTATCGCATGCAAAAGGTGAGTTTTGCCAAGCCCCACTCCGCCGTATATAAATAAAGGGTTGAACTGTTTCCCGGGCGCTTTTGCAACGGCCTCGCAAGAACCGTGAGCAAACCGGTTTGAAGGGCCGACCACAAAACGGTCAAAGGTATATTTAGAGCTGAACTGCTGTTCGTGCGTAATTGTAACCGTCGGCGCAGGAACTGCGGGTTCTTCAATGTCTTCCACTCTTTTTAAAATAGAGGTAAGATCCTGCATTTCCTCAAAATCAAGTTTTATATCTTCGTTCGTGAATTCTTTTATGATTTTTTCTATGGTTTCCTGCTGGTGAGTCTTTATCCAATCGGAAAAATATTTGTTTGGAACCTGAATTCTTAACTTGCTGTCAGTAAAAGAAACCGCCTTAAGCGGCTGAATCCAGAGGTTGAAAGAATCTTCAACCATGGTTTTCCTCAAGTTTTCCACAACCGAAGACCATACTTCTTCAACATTTTTATTCATAGTATCACCAAAAATATCCACAGCTGTGGATAAGTTATCCCCAACATCTTTTTTATGTATTTAGTGTTATTCTTTTGCTATATTTTATCTTTCTTTAAAATCCACTACTTCAGAATATTATATTTTTTAAAAGCATAAGTCAAGCCCTCAAAACTTTTTAAATCGAGATATTCGGGCCTTATATTCGGATCAATATTAATTTCCTGCAAAATTTTCAAAATTTCTTCTTTTCGTATATCGAAACCGTTTGATAAAGAGTTCAAAATAATCTTTCTTCTTTGCTGGAAACAAAGATTAACTAGCCTGAAAAGGCCGCTATTTATATTCTTAGGAAAAATATTAGAAAGCGAAAGCACAACCGAATCAACTCTAGGTGAAGGCAGGAAACATTTCGGGCCAACTTTGAAAAGAATTTTTATTTGAGCAAAATACTGGCAAAAAATTGAAAACGCCCCGTAAATTTTGCCTCCGGGCTTTGCGGCAATTCTTTCCCCGACCTCTTTTTGAACCATAACTACGGCAGTATCCCAGAAAGGAGAAGGAAGAATTTTTTGAAGTATAGCGGTTGCAATATTGTAAGGAAGGTTTGCCACAATTTTAAAATGAGCGCCCTTGGGCAAGGCAAAACTCAGAAAATTTTCATTAATGATTTTTGTGTTAGGGTATGAAGAATATTTTGTTTTAAGGTTTTCTGAAAGCTTTCTATCTATTTCAACCGCGATAAGCTCTTTTACTCGAGGCGCTATAACTTCCGTTAGAATTCCTTTCCCCGGCCCGATTTCAATAACGGTATCATTCAAAGAAAGTTCGGCAGAATCGACGATTTTTCTGGCTATATTTTTGTCAACAAGAAAGTTTTGTCCGAATTTCCGTCTCATTTTATATCAGCGGTAAGGGATAAGCGGTAAGAAGTAAGTTTTTTGAACAGCTTTAAGTGATAAGTGATAAGTTAACTGCAAAATCTTTTTTGCGTCTTTAACCTAATCCTTAGAGCGAAGCGTCTTACCACTTACTGCTGGTTTTCCTTACCCCTTAACACTGCCTCACTTTCCTATACAGAATTTTGAGAAAATATTGTCTAGAATTTCTTCCGTTACGGTTTCTCCGGTAATTTCGCCAAGAATATTGAGAGAATTCCTTATATGGAAGGCAATAAATTCTTCGCTTTCGTTTCTTTGGGATGCTTCAAGCGCCTCTTTTAAATCTTTAGAAGCCCTTTCTAAAACATTTTTATGCCGCAAGGTTATTAGCAGTGGAGTATTTTTTTGCTCTTTTTCTAAATGCGCGAAAGAAACAATCGCGTCTTCCAAGGAATCAAGGCCTGTTCTTTTGACAGCAGAAATTTTTACCCCGTTAGAGAAGGTCGCAGATTCCCGTTGCTGGATTGAAATCATGCTGTTAGAAGAAAATGCAATGCCGCCATTTTTATTCGTGAAGCGCTCGTTTTCTCTAACGGGGCGAACATTTGGCAGTTTATTCGGCAAAAGTTTTAAAATTTCTTCACTATTAATTTTAAGCGGCAAGTCTGTTTTATTCCAAACAAAAATGGTTTTTTCAATCAGCGAGTTATCCGTCAGTAAATCGGCTATTTGCTTATCTTCGTCTGAAAATGAAACAGAAGAGTCTAAAATAAAAAGGATTATATCTGACGAAAGCGCAGCTTCTTTAGTTTTTTCTTGGCCGATTTTTTCAACTATATCCTGAGCATGTGCTCGAATTCCTGCGGTATCAACTATAACCAGAGGAATTCCTTTCAGTTCAAGAGATTCTTCCAAAATATCTCGGGTCGTGCCGGGAATATCGGTTACGATGGCTCTTTCGCGTTCAAGAAGAGCGTTTAACAGGGAAGATTTCCCGGAATTAGGCTTTCCTATTATTGAAATTTTTAATCCGTCCCGCAGGAGTTTACCCTTGTCGGCAGTTTTTAAGATATCTGAAACTTCTTCCAAAAGAAGAGAAAGGGTGTTTTTAAGTTCATCTTTTTGAATAAATTGAATGTTTTCTTCTGTATGGTCTAAAGCGGCCTCAACTTTAGAAAGTATTTCAACTAACTTTTTCCGCCAGGCTTCAACTTTTTTTGAAAGAATTCCTTTAAGCTGATTAGCGGATGCTTTAGCCGCAGATTCGGTTTTTGAGCATATCAGCTCAGCGACTGATTCGGCTTTTGCAAGATCCATTTTCCCTTTTATAAATGCCCGAAAAGTAAATTCCCCCTTTTCTGCAGGCCTTGCGCCTTTTTCAATGCAAAGGTCTAATATTTTTCCCAAAACAACCGGCCCGCCGTGGGCAGAAATTTCTATCGTATCTTCGCCGGTATAAGAATGAGGTTTTTTAAGAATGGTAACCATAACCTCGTCTATAAATTCGCTGTTTGTTTTTATCCATCCGTGGTGTGTTGTGTGTGTAGGAAGATCAAGAAGTGTTTTATGAAAAGTGGATTTAAAAATAGTTTCCGCGATTTCAATAGATTTTATTCCGCTTAACCGGACTATTCCTATTCCCCCAATTCCTTGAGGCGTAGAAATTGCTGCAATAGTATCATCAAGAGAATATTTCATAAAAAAGAAGTGATTAGTTCAGAGTTCATAGTTCGTAGATAAAAAAACAAAACAATATTTAAAATAAATGAATCAATAGTCGGGGGTCATTAAAGGCCGATTTCTTTAATTATTTTTTTTAAACTTTCCACAGGATAAAATGATTCTATAAATTTAGGAAAATTATAACAAGCAAAAACGACCGTTCCGGAAGATTACTGAAAAAGTGTTTTTAGGGTGTCTTTGCGAGGAACATAGTGACGAAGCAATCCATTATTCCCTTTGGCGGGGTCTAATCGGAAGAAAATAGCCGCCCATCAAACCCGGTTCGGCACTGAGCAGTGAGTAGCGAGTGCAGTCGAGCTATCGAGCTGTCGAAGTGATTAACCGGGTTTGGAAAGAAAGGTTGCCAGCTTCCGCTGCGATAGTCCGAATTCCGTTCCGGGACCGATCCCGGAAAAGAATTCTCGTACTAGCTTGCCATTTGGATGGCTTTTATGGCTTCGGGAAGGATAGTTTTGGTGGTTTTTTCTAAAGCGTCAAGGAAAGAAATTTTTCTTTCGGCAAAAGCGTCAAGTAGTTTTAGTATTCCTGAAAGGACGAGCATGTAACTAGGCGATCCCTTTTCAATAGAAGGAGACTTTAATTCATCAGCGAGAGCTTTAATGGCTGTATCCATCTCGGAATAGAATTTTAAAGAAGAAATATTTCTATCTTTTCTCATCCGCTCAAGCTTTGTAATAGTGCTCGCTATTTCTCTTTTCAGGACGCGCGTTTCCAAATTGTTATTGTTTTTCATCACTGTTCCATATATGGCAGAAATGGAGTTTTCTTCAGGAATATCCGTGCTAAATATTAAAATCCCTGTCACTGCTTCTATAAAAAGGGCATTCTTATCCTCTTTATCAAACGGCGTTGATAAGTATTTTTCAGCTAGAACTTTTATTTTTCCCATAATATGGCCGATAAGGTAAGAAACCGCAGCTTTTTCTTCGGCTTTTTTGAAAGAATCTGTT
The DNA here is from genome assembly GCA_026388075.1 of Elusimicrobiota bacterium. Taxonomy (NCBI): domain Bacteria; kingdom Pseudomonadati; phylum Elusimicrobiota; species Elusimicrobiota bacterium. The sequence goes on along the minus strand of JAPLKN010000118.1, from coordinate 1,659 downwards.
TTGTTATTCAAATCGTATCCTTTGTCCTTATAATCTGCCAATATTTTTTCAGCGCGGCAAGCAACGCCCATATTCTCCATGCATTTTAAAAGCCTGGAAACAAAATTTGAATCCTTAAGATATTCATTTGTGCGGTATTCTTTGGCGATTAAAAGCATTTCTTTTCTATTGCTGTCGGCAAATATTTCTTCACCTTTTTTTGTTAAGGCGTTGTTAAATCCTAAGCTGTACTGGTATCTAGAGTTTGCGTTTTTAACCGCATCAAATATTTGAGTTAAGAAGTTTGACAGTTCAAATAATGTCTCTTCTCCTTGAAGCTGGCCAAGAAAATCCTCGCTTATGTCTATAACATTCGCTTTCTGAGCAGATTCAATAAGCAGCCCTTGCGCTTTTTGTTTAGAGGCGTCAATTGTGTAGTCAACATCTTCTTCGGTCAAAGAATCGTTTACTATCAGCCAGGAGCCCCGTCTCGGTTTTTTTCCTTGCTCAATATCAATTACGGAAAATATTTGAGCGGCCAAAACATTTTTGTAATTATTAATTATCGCGTCAACCTTATCATCGCCGAGGTCTTTTGAGAAAATAACCCCGATGTGAATATTCGGCCTTGATTTTGTCGCGCGGGCCAAAACCTCTTTTATTTTTTCAATATTGGTTCCTAATTCCTGCAGATCCAGCCTTATGCCGTCGCAGCCGGCAGAAATAACATCATCTATTTTCTTAAAAATATCTTCGCCTTCAACATAACTAATTTTTGCTATAGCCATCATGTCGCAGGATTTAATCCATTCAAAAACACTTTTTCTTAAATCTTTGTTAGGCGCTTCGGCGCCTGTAATTTGGGTATCCAAAACGATGGTGTCAAAACCAAGTCCCTTAAACTTTCTAATGCTTTCAATATTTAACGAAACGATATTTCGTACGGTAACTAAGCAAGCCGGTATTTTTGCGGCATTTGTAACACGCAGTCTTTCTGCCAATCTGGTATAAAGATCCGATATTTCATAAAGGTTCAGTTTATTGGTTTCCAGGTCCCAAAATTTGCTATTTTTGACCACCGAGCTTTCTTCTAAAGGGTTTTTAACAACCGTTAAAACATTGATTAAAATATCCGAAATTTCTTCGCCGTAACTGTAGGAATCAGTTATATAAACTGCGATTTTATCGGGCATGTGCAGTTGGTGCTGTATTACGGGATTTTTATTAATTTCGTCAACTATCCTGGCGGGTATCCTTTGGTCAAGAGGAGCATCGTAAAAAAGTTTTATCAATATTTTGTTATTTTTGGTTTTATAGGCTGCCCAATAAACAGTTATGTTTGTGCCGTTAAATTCAACTTTATTGAAAAGCGTTTTCAAATTTTCTTTATTTGTTTCTTCAGGCATACTTTCTATTGAGACAGCATTAAGCCCTGATTCTAAGATGAAATCCACATCTTTACCAAGGTTGCCGGATACCGCTATATATTTTCTTTTTAAAGGCGAACGATCAAGCGGGTTTCTGGTATTATTAATTGCTTCCCTGCCAGGTTTTATTACTAATTCAGTGAGCTCTGCAGGTATTTTCCCGGAAATAATTGATTGGGGGTTTGTTTTATAAAAAATTGTTTTCCCAGCCCCAAATTCAAGACCAAGATCTTCAGCCTCTTCTCTTTTTTGG
>JAPLKN010000117.1 GCA_026388075.1 Elusimicrobiota bacterium | reverse complement strand
CCCTTGGGCTATCCCAAGGCTAATCTCTTCGCGTTCATTAACAGTTAATCTGTGATACTGGGTCATATGCAACTCCTTTCGTCCTGTATAATATACAGGAATCAAGTGTTGCATTGGTAACTTGAGCTTACCGTGTCCCTATTTATTAAAAAACCACATACATCCGTAAAGGTCGAGGACATTTTATTTTATTATTTGCCTCTTGACCAATGCTTGCGCTATACTTTGCCCATCCCCCCAATGGAGATGCTAGCCTCACGGCTAGACATTGTACAGCGGGAGCAGCCATGCCTTTATCGGATATATGTGGCGATCAATGATATCCCCCGATATCATTGAATAAATTCTGTTTTGTATTCTCAATTATATTATTAGGGGTAATTCCGTTTATTGTCAAGAGGTATTTTATAAATAAAATGAATCTATTGACGGAATAAATAAGCATCTTCTAAAGTATTTAAAGAAATATTTTGACTAATAATTATCAAAAATAGATTAAACAGTTTGAAAAATGAAGCACTTTAAAAGAGTGTCAGCTGGAAACCCCTGCAAACATTTAATTGAACAAGTTATAAATGGTGCGGGGTTAACCCAGCTCGTCGGTGACGGGCTGCCCCTTCAGGACAAATTTTGCAATCTGTTGCAAAATTTGGGTTTAATAAGCTCGGGGATAATAGGCATAAAATAAACCAGGCGGGTCAGGAAATTAGCTTCTAAAAGTTGCAAGACAAAGCCACTTAAATTTAGTATAATTGCTATACCAGTTTAGTTCATGCTAAATCCGAGTTGCTGGGCCACATTTGGCAAGATATATTTGAAGAATATAAACGATAAATAGCTTCAATTTTGATGCATAATTTGATATTATGAAAAACGTGAAAAATAATCTAGCCGTAATTATTCTTGCTGCGGGCGAAGGAACCAGGATGAAGTCTCAAATTCCCAAAGCCCTGCATTTGTTATCCGGCAAGCCGCTTATTTCGTGGATCCTTTCTTCAGTTTATGGGCTGAAACCAACTAAAATTGTTTTAGTTGTCGGGCATAAAGCTGTAAAAATAAAAGAAGAACTGGCAAAAGAAACAATTATTTTTGTTGAACAGAAAAGACCTCTTGGTTCTGCAGACGCGCTTAAAAGCGCTCAAAAGCTGTTAAAGAATTTTTCCGGTAATATAATGGTAATTTGCGTAGATACGCCGTTAATCAGCACGGCCACATTAAAATCGTTTTTCAGGGTACATCTTATATCTCAAAACTCAGCCACTATATTATCCGCTAGATTAAAGAATCCTCATAGTTACGGGAGAATAGTAAGATCAATAAGCGGTGAAGTTGAAGGAATTGTTGAAGAAAAGGACGCAAGTCTTGAACAGAGAAAAATAGCGGAAGTTAATTCGGGCATTTACTGCTTTAGGAGCCCGCTGGCTTGGAGCATTATTTCAAAAATAAAAAATGAAAATAAGAAAAAAGAGTATTATCTTACTGATGCCATTTCAATTTTAAAAAATCTGAAAGAAAGGGTGGGGGCATATTGTATTGATACGGCCGAAGAAATAGCCGGAATAAATTCCAGGATTGACCTAGCAAATGCGGAAAAGACGGTCCGGAAAAAAATTCTGGCTGAACTTATGCTGAGCGGGGTTACAATAATAGACCCTGAAAATACATATGTGTCGCCTGAAGTAAAAATAGGGCAAGATACTGTAATTTATCCCGGGACAATTATTGAAGGAAAAACCGTAATAGGCAACAACAATATTATAGGCCCTTATTCTTCCATCAACAATTCTGATATTGGAAATGATATACAGATAAGAAATTCGTATGTAACAGGTTCAAAGATTCATGATAAAGTAAAAATCGGGCCGTTTTCAAATGTCAGGCCGGGTTCCGTAATTAAGGAAGGTTCGCGGGTCGGGAATTTTTCTGAAATAAAAAATTCTGTTATTAGCGAAGAGTCAAAAGTGAGCCACCTTTCTTATATCGGGGATACTTACCTTGGGAAAAAAGTCAATGTGGGCGCAGGGACTATTACATGCAATTATGACGGTAAAAAGAAAAATAAGACTTATGTCGGCGACAGGGTTTTTATCGGCTCAAATGTTAACCTTATTGCGCCGGTAAAGATCGGCGCGGATGTGGTTTTAGGGGCAGGTTCAACAATAACTGACGATGTTCCTTCACAAACACTTGCGATTGCAAGGGCCCGGCAGGTCCATAAGAAAAGGATAGCATCAAAAACAAAATAAGGAATTGACGAAAATTTGATATTTGAAATTTGATATTTGATTTATAAAAGGGGTTAAAATGGAACTAAAAATCATTACGGGGAATGCAAACAGGCCGCTTGCAGAAGCGATAGTAAAAAAACTTGGGGGGAAATTATGCGATGCGGAAGTATCCCATTTTAGCGACGGTGAAATAAGAGTAAGCATAAAAGAAAACGTAAGAGGCGCAGACTGTTTTATTATACAGTCAACCTGTTCTCCCGTAAATGAGAATTTAATGGAACTTCTTATTATAAGCGATGCTCTTAAGCGTTCTTCAGCAAGAAGAATTACCGCCGTAATCCCTTACTATGGTTACGGAAGGCAGGACAGAAAAGCGGAGTCAAGAGTGCCGATTACAGCTAAACTTGTGGCAAATCTTTTGGTGGCTTCGGGAGTTTCTAGGGTTCTTTCAATGGATTTGCATGCCGGGCAAATTCAGGGATTTTTTGATATACCTGTAGACCATCTTTACGCAGTTCCTGTATTTTTGAAATATATCAGAGAAAAAAAATACGGAGAGCTTGTAATCGTTTCACCTGATGCCGGCGGTGTGGAAAGGGCCAGAGCTTTTGCAAAACACTTGCAGGCGGATCTTGCAATTATAGACAAGAGAAGGCCTCGCCCAAATGAAGCGGCAGTAATGAACATTATAGGATCAGTAAAAGGACGAACTGCTATAGTTCTGGATGATTTGGTTGATACCGCGGGGACTTTGGCGAAAGTTGCCGTTGCTTTAAAACAGGAAGGAGCGACAAGAGTTATCGGAGCCGCTTCGCATGGAGTACTTTCCGGCGATGCAAAAAAAAGAATTGAAGAATCTCCTCTTGAAGAGCTTATTATTACTGATTCAATACCTTTAAACGGAAAAAAGATTGATAAGATCGTAGTTTTAAGCATAGCGCCTCTTTTAGCTGAAGCAATAAAACGCATATATAAAGACGAGTCAATTTCAGAATTATTCGTCTAAAATAATCGGAGGATAGTAAAATGAAAGAAGCAGTTTTGGAGACGGAAGTGAGAGGTTCTTTAAAAAAGAGTGATCTTAAAATACTAAGGTCAAAGGGAATGGTCCCCGCAGTTTTCTACGGAAATAAAGAAAAAACGCAGCAGTTGACAGTTTCGGTCAAAAATTTTAAAGAAATTATGCATTCCGGCGGAGCGAATGTTTTGATAAATTTGAAACTTAAAGAAGGCTCCAAAACCGCGATTATTAAAGAAGTTCAAATGGATATTATTTCCCAAGCGCCGATACACATTGATTTTCAGGCCATATCTTTAAAAGAAAAAGTTCAGGTCTCGGTTCCTCTTCATATACTCGGAACTGCGCCGGGAGTCAAGCTTTCAGGAGGAATTTTGGAGCATCTTATGCGCGAAGTTGTTATCAAATGTCTGCCGACAGAGATTCCTCAAAAGATAGATGTTGATGTGTCAAACCTTCAGATAGGAAATGCTATTTTGGTAAAAGATTTACCGAAAACAGAAGGTGTTGAAATGATATCAAATTTGGGTTCTATCATTGTCAATGTAGTTTCTCCTACGGTAATTGAAGAAAAGCCTGCTGAAGAAGCCGCAGCTGAAGCTGCCGTGCCAACTATAGCAGAACCAGAAGTTATCAGTAAAGGCAAAAAAGAGAAAGAGGGCGAAGCTGCTGCACAGCCTGCTCCGGGATCTCAAGGTAAATCCGGGACAGCTCCGTCAAAAGCAGCCGGCCCCGCTCCGACAAAACCGGCTGGTCCTGCTCCCATAAAAAAGTAGCCTATTGATAAAAAATATTCCTAAATGGATAACATAAAGTTAATCATTGGTTTGGGGAATCCAGGTTCATCTTATGAAAATACCCGGCATAATATAGGCTTCAAAGCCGTAGAGTTATTTTCAAATAATTTTGAAGGAAACTGGAAAAACTGGCATCGTCAGGGAGAAATATTCAAAACAGAACAAAAAAAATTACTCATCATATTCAAACCAATTCTGTATATGAATAATTCCGGCCAGGCGGTTAAAAAAGTAATGGACTACTACGACATTTATCCGGAACAAATCCTCGTGGTAGTTGATGATTTTTCAATTCCTTTGGGAAATATCCGGCTTCGCCTTTCAGGTTCATTCGGCGGACATAACGGACTCGCCTCTATTCTAACTTCCATAAACACACCTAATTTTCCTCGTCTGCGTCTCGGCATCGGGCCGGTTCAACAAAATTTTGATCCAAAAGATTTTGTGCTTTCAAAATTTAAAAGAGAAGAGATTGAGGATGTTGAAGAGATGCTTCAAAAAGCAGTTGAAACGATGGAAAATGTTTTGACGCTCGGCATTGAAAAAGCAGTTTCAAAAATAAAAAATAAAGCGAAAAAATGATAATAACCGTATCCAAACCTTTCGGCAAGATCCTTGAAAATCTAAAACCTTACAATAAAATCTTTGTTATAGGATGTGCGGCTTGCGCGACTAAGTGCCAGACGGGAAGCGAAGAGCAAGTCAAAAATATTATTAACAAGTTAGAAAACGAAGGCAAGAAAGTAACCGGTTTTCTGGTTCTTGACACTCCTTGCGATATCCGGATAGCTAAAAAGGACTTGCTTAAATCAAAGGAAGCAAATGCTTCTGACTGCCTTCTAGTTTTGTCCTGCGGGGCGGGGGTGCAATCAGTAGAAAAAGTTATTGAAAAAGATCTTATTCCCGCTTTAGATCCCGTTTTTGTAGGCACAACCGAAAGAATCGGGATATATCATGAGTTCTGCGCTGTATGCGGTGAATGTATTCTTGATAAAACTGCCGGAATATGCCCTGTTGCGCGCTGCTCCAAGGGTTTAGTAAACGGCCCGTGCGGCGGAGTGATTGACGGTAAATGCGAAGTTGACTTGGAACAGGACTGCGTTTGGGCTTTGATTTATCAAAAGCTTAAGAAAAAAGGCAGAGAAAGAGATTTGATCAATAATGTTTTTGGGCCCAGGAAAACACTGAAACCCAAGAAAGTGGTAAGTGGTAAGGGGTAAATGCTAAGTTTCGGGTTTAACTTACCACTTAACACTTATCCCTTAGGACTAAGAAAATGAAAGATACTTTAATTGACTTCAGTTCAGTAGAAAAAAATCTTGAGAATGTAAATCAAGTTAACCGCGGCGTTAAAACCATCCCGATTGAAAAAATAGTCGGCAGTCTTGGGCGGTACCAGGATTTCACCGAAGGCTTTCTTCCCCATAAAGAAAAAATAAGCACAAAATATGAAGCAGTAAAAGATGTTCTTTTGCACGGAAAAATTCTTCCTCCGATTAAAGTCTACCAACTTTTAGACAACTATTTTGTTATAGACGGCCATCACAGGATAACCGTTGCAAAAAACGAACTGAACGCAAAAGATATAGATGCCGAAGTAATTGAGATCCTTTTTGATTTAAAACTTTCTCCGGCCAAGAAATATTCCTACAAAACTGAACAGGCTAAAGATTTTCTTATAAAACTGGAAGAAAGCATTTTTGAGAAAAAGGCCTTTCTAAAAAATTCAATTCTTAAATATCCCATCAAAGTCACCGACCTTACAAGCTACGGTAAATTTTATGAAGAGATAAACGATTTCAGAAAAAATTATAACGGGGGCGGCCTTGCCAAAAAATCCATAATTTATGCATCATATCTTTGGTACGAAAAACGGTTCCTTCCTTCAGTTGAAATAATTCTGGAAGAAAATATACTAGGCCATTTTCCTAACAGGACCTATTCTGACCTTTATTTATGGATACAGCTGCACAAGTATTTCCTAAGCCAGAAAGCCGGTTATGATGTCGGTTTTGATTTTACAACGGATGATTTTTTGAAAAAATACCGCCGTTCAAAGTTTTTAGACCTTTTTCCGGAAAGAGTCTTAGGTATTGTCCGCGGAATAAAAAACGGAATCATTGGAAGATAAATACATTAGCGGATAGCAAATAGCGTATAGCGCATAGGAATAATAAGGCGCAAATCAGTCTTTGTATACGCTATCCCTGCCCGCCGGCAGGCGCGGCGCTAAACGCTATACGCTATTAAGGAAAGAATGAAAATCTTAGCAGTCTCCGATGTGCAAAGCCAAAGCCTTGAAAATGTTCTTGAAAACACTCCCGAAAAATACAGCGATATTGATTGCATAATTTCCTGCGGAGACCTTGAAGCTGATTATCTTGATTTCATAGTTGACCGTTTGGGACTAAGACTTTTTTTTGTTTCGGGAAATCATGTTTTTAGAGACGAAACAATTTCACCGGATGCAAGAGATGAATTGTGGAAATCATCTCAAGCTTTCAGGCAAAACCCGCGCCCTCGTATCGCAGGAAATGATGATATTCACGGAAGAGCGGAAACATTCAAAGACTTTATTATTGTTGGTTTCGGCGGGTCAATGTGGTATAACGGCCAGGAAAACCAATTTACTGAAAAACAAATGCAAAATATTGTAAATTCCGTAAAATCAAAAATTAATTTCATTCGTTTAAAAGATTTCATCCTGCGGCGAAAAAGAAAAGATATTATTGCTATTTCACACGCGCCGGCAGCATGTATCCATGACCTGAATGATCTTTGTCACAAGGGATTTGAATGTTTTAAGAATTTTATTAAAAAGTACTCGCCGATTGTCTGGCTGCACGGGCATGTGCATCCAGATGGGGGGAACGGTAAAGTTCAAACCAGCAAATTAGACGGCACGACTATTGTTAATGTTTACGGATGTAAAATTATTGAAATAGAAGGAAATAAAGTTTCCGTAAAATCTCATTGCTAGAGGATAATATATTTCATAAAAGATTTTGAAGTTAATTTATAACTTGCTACTTAGAACTTATCCCTAGTGTTGGAGATTTTTTTATGTCAGAATATTATAAAAAAATGAAAAATAGAAGCGTGCTTATAATTTTAAAATTTGCCAAAGGGCTGGTATTTCTTTTTGCCGGGATTCTATGCGCGGTGGTTTCATATGCCCAAACTCCGCAGGATATCAGGTCCTTAGTAAAAAGAAACAATTCCTTTGCAGTCAAACTTTTCGCCAAACTTCAAGAAGGCGCAACAAATGAAAACATTTTCTTGTCGCCTTACAGCATTTCAACGGCTTTTTCCATTATGTATGCAGGGGCAAGTTCAGATACTGCAAGACAAATAGCCGAAACATTTAATTTTAGTTCGGATACGGAAAAACTCTGCGCAACTTTTTGCTCGCTTCAAAACAACCTAAATTCAATACAGAAAGAAAAAAATGTAGAACTTTCTATTGCAAACGGCATCTGGGCTCAAAGAGATTTCAGGTTTAATGTTAATTTTCTTTATTTAGTTTCTCAAGACTACGGCTCGGAACTGGCCCTGTCCGACTTCAGGAAGCCTGAAATACCAAGGTCCGAAATTAATGAATGGGTAGACAAAAAGACTAAAAGCAAAATAAAGGAAATGATTCCTGAAGGCGTTTTAAGCGATCAGACAAAGATGGTTTTGATAAATGCAATATATTTCAAAGGCAGCTGGGATAAAAAATTCATAAAGAATTCAACAAAAATAGATAAATTCTGGATTTCAACATCAACCTGCGTTGACGTTAAAATGATGTATCAGAAAAACAATTTTTCTTACCAAGAAAAAGAAGATGTTCAAGTAATAGAACTTCCTTATTCGGGAAATGATTTATCAATGATAATACTTTTGCCCAAAGAAATAGACGGAATTGAAAAAATTGAAAAAGATCTTACATTGGAAAAGCTTTATAGGTTTACTCAAGGCCTTTGGGACCAGGAAGTAAAAGTATTCTTTCCGAAATTTAAATTTAGTTCAGACGTAGATTTAAAAAAACTTCTTGAAAAAATGGGGGTCACGTATGCTTTCAGTTCCCTAGCTGACTTTTCATTGATGACCGATGACAAAGATTTATTCATTTCCGATGCAATACATAAAGCTTTTGTGGAAGTTGACGAAGAAGGAACTGAGGCAGGAGCATCAACTGCGGTCGTTGTAAATCTTACCAGCGCAAGAATTGAAAAGAAAATACCGGAATTCAGGGCTGACCGGCCGTTTTTATTTTTTATTAAGGATAACGAGTCCGGGAGCATTTTATTTTTAGGAAAATTTATGAATCCTTCCTAATTCTAAAAGGGTTTTTATGAAGAAAATGTCAAAGATATTCATTGCTGCTAAAAAAACGATTTGTCTGATATTTATTTTGTTTTTTTCAGCTATTATAGCCCTGCAAGCTCAGGAAAAAATTACCCTGATGAAGTGCATTGAGCAGGCAAAAGCTTATTCCAAGGCGCTTAGTATCCAGTCTGAAAACAAGGAGCAGGCATACCAGCGCCTTATTGAGGTGAAGGGCGGTATGATGCCAAGCGTTTTTTACCGTTATCAAAAGGCCTATCAGGACAACGTCAACGGTACTGTGCCCGGCGAATTTACAGATTCGAAATTTGAAGTAACCCAGCCCATTTTCAAAGGATTTACAAAGGTCAATTCTTTTAAAGCAAATAGGAATGAGCTTCAACGGCAAGAATACCTTATTGCCACGGTAAACCGCCAGCTGCTTTCAGCTGTTGCCAATGCATTTTATACTCTAGGCCAGCACGAGTCAGATTATAAAAACCTCGGGGAGACGATAACGCTTCTTCAGCAACGGGTTGATGAGCTGAATGAGCGGGTACGCCTTGGAAAATCCAGGGAGAGTGAAGTTCTCGTTGTACAGTCGGAGATAGCGTCCTTAAAGGCTCAGGCTGAACAAACCAAAGGCGACGGCGCAGACTCTTTGGAAAGCTTAAGCTACCTTACCGGGATAGATTCGTCAAAACTTATAATTTCAGATGACACCCAGGATATAGAACAAGCGGTCCCTATTGATAAAGTTTTGGAAAGCGCGCTCAATCGTTCGGAAATGCGCGCTCTTTTAGAGCAAATTAAAGAACAAAACTTCCGTTTAGCGATCGCCAAAGGGGATTTCCTTCCGACACTTGATCTTGATGCAAATTACTATACGGTACGAAGCAATGAAACATATGCAAACGCCAAGTGGGATGCTGCATTTTCCCTTAATTTGCCGCTTTTTCAAGGCGGGTCGTCACTGGCAAAAGCGCGGGAGCAGCAATCTCTGCTCAGACAGCTTGAAGATCAGCGGGTAGATCTTCAAAGATCAATAAGAAAAGAAGTGCAATCTTTTTATAGACAGCTTGTGTCGGCAATCGACCAGGTCCGGGCACTTAAAGACGCCTATGATAAGGCGAATCAAAGCTACAAGCTGCAGGTGAGAGACTACAGACTTGGACTGGTTGAAAATATTGATGTCCTGCAGTCGTTAACAAGCCTGCTTGACGCAAAAACTTCGCTGGACCGTGCGAAAATCAGAGCCAAATCACTCGCGGCGCTTTTGGAGATATCGTCGGAAACTCTTAGCTAGGAAAAAGAAATGTCTTTATCGGATAACTCAATAAAAAATCCCGTATTCGCCTGGATGCTTTTTATAGGCATCGTCGTATTCGGGCTTATAGCTTTCATGAGGCTCGGTGTGAGCCAGCTGCCCGACGTGGATTTCCCGGTACTTTCCGTTTCAACGACCTGGGAGGGCGCTGCTCCGGAGGTCATTGAAACGGAGGTCGTAGATCCGATGGAAGACGGCATCATGGGTATCCAGGGTGTCCAGGAAGTTATGTCAACCTGCAGACAGGGGTCGGCGGACATCACTATACAGTTCGACCTCAGCAAAGACATCGACGTCGCGCTTCAGGAAGTCCAGAGCAACCTCGCTCGTGTGCAAAGAACACTTCCCAGAGATATAGATCCGCCCATAATCCGGAAGAGCAACCCCGAAGACCAGCCGATAATCTGGTTGACTTTGTCGGGTGACCGGCCTCTCAAATTTCTTATGCAATATATAAATGACTACCTGAAAAACCAGTTTACCACGGTGCCCGGCGTGGGAGAAGTCATGCTTGGCGGCTACGTGAATCCGAGCCTTCGGGTATGGATGAACGCCGATAAAATGGCCAGGAACGAACTGACTGTTGAAGACGTGGTCTCGGCGATACAGACCGAACATGCCGAAGTTCCGGCGGGATATATAGATACGGGCAAAAACGAGGTCAATGTGCGCGTGATGGGAGAAGCTGCCACAACCGAGGAGTTCAGTTCTATCGTCATTCCCGGCAGGCAGGGGTCCGGTGCGCTCTGGAGAAAGTTTACCATAGGCAACGTTGCCACAGTTGAAGACGGCCTGGACAATATTCGCCGGATCTCTCGGACAATGGATACTACCGCGGTAGGCCTCGGCATAAAAAAGCAGCGCGGGACCAACGCTGTTGAAGTCGCAGCCGCCGTCAAAAAACGCATGGCGCAGATACAAAAATATCTGCCCGAAGGCCTAAAACTCAAAATACGTTTTGATACAACGACGTTTGTCAGCGATTCAATACACGACATGACCTTCGTTATGATTCTTTCAGTCATTCTGACCTCGCTAGTCTGCTGGCTCTTTCTCGGGTCGTTCAGTTCCGCGCTTAATGTTTTTCTTACCATACCTATGTCTATTTGCGGCACGCTTTTCGTGATATACATATTCGGTTTCACATTGAATACATTTACCCTTCTAGGGCTATCGCTCGTTATAGGGATCGTCGTTGACGATGCCATAATGATGCTTGAAAATATTGCAAGGCACAGGGAGGAAGGCGAAAATAAAATTCACGCGGCTGTCACCGGATCGCGGGAGATAACTTTCGCTGCCATCGCCGCGAGCGTGGCGATACTTGCCATATTCATCCCCGTCATATTCATGCAGGGGGTCATAGGCAAGTATTTCCTTCAGTTTGGTATCACGATCTCAGTTGCCGTCGCTATTTCCCTGCTCGCAGCGCTTACTTTGACGCCGATGTTTTGTTCCCAGTTCCTTAAGATCGGGCACACGACCGGTTTCGGCAAGGGCATGGACAAATTCATGCACGATCTCAAGGACCGCTACGCGGCCTTTTTGTCATTATGCCTGGAGAACAGGTGGAAGGTGGTCATTGGCTCGTTCGGGATTTTTGCGTTATCGCTTTTGCTTTTTGGTGTAATTAAAAAGGAGTTTGTGCCTGCGCAGGACCAGGGCCTCCTAATGGCGAGGCTGTACACGAAAGTCGGTTCTTCAATAGAGTTCACGGATGCCGTTACAAAAGAAGCCGAGAAGGTAATAATGAAGCATGGCGAAGTGGACAGCTATTTCAGCAACGTCGGTGGGGATGTTGTAAATAACGCCGGCATAATGCTGACGCTAAAACCAAAGGGCAAGCGTCCAATTGACCCTAAAAAGCACAGGCCGCTTACCCAGCAGGAACTCATGCCGGTTCTGCGCAAAGAGCTACGGGCGATTCCCGGCATTGATAAGGTCAGTTTGCAGGACCCTTCGCTAATGGGGTTCAGCGGGAGGCGAGGCTATCCCGTGGAATTCACGCTCAACGGCCCGGACTGGGATAAACTCGCAGAGCTTGGCGATCAGATGAAAGATGCGATGAACAAAACCGGCCTTATGACCGATATAGACTCCGATTACCAGATAGGGATGCCTGAAGCGCGTGTCGTTCCCAACAGAAAAAAGGCGGCTGAACGCGGCGTAAGCATATCAGTGATAGGAGACACTATAAATTCACTTATCGGCGGCATAAGGGTCGGCAAATATACGAAAGGCGCCCACCGTTACGATATTCGTGTCCAGCTTGTTTCGTCTGATATGAGCCGGGTTCAGGACATCAACAAAATTTGGGTGAGGAACAACAGGGGACAGGTCGTCAAACTTACGGACGTAGTGTCCATTGCTGAAAAACCTTCCCTGCTTTCGATAACCCGCGATAACCGCGAACGCGCCATAAGGATGTTCGCCAATGTTTCACCCGGCAAATCGCAGGGCGAAGCGATTAATGCCGTTCAAAAACTAGGGAAACAGATCCTCCCGGACGGCTACAAAGTCATGCTCTCCGGCAGCGCCCAGACATATTCAGATTCTTTTAAAAGTTTATACTTCGCGCTGATCATAGGTATTTTCGTTGCATACATGGTGCTCGGTACCCAGTTTAACAGCTTCGTGCACCCGGTCACGGTTCTGATTGCCCTGCCGTTCAGCATTTCGGGAGCCGTTATAGCGCTGCTGCTGACTCACCAGTCGCTGAATATTTATAGCGCGATAGGCATAATTCTTTTGATGGGAATTGTCAAGAAAAATTCTATCCTGCTTGTTGATTTTACGAACAAGCGCAGGACGCTCGGGATGGGATTGAAAGAAGCGCTTCTAAACGCGTGTCCGTTGCGTCTGAGGCCGATTTTAATGACTTCTGTATCTACGGTCGCGGCGGCGATACCTCCGGCGCTCGCGTTAGGCCCCGGCTCCGAGACCCGCGTGCCGATGGCGGTGGTTGTAATCGGCGGCGTAACGCTTTCAACGCTTCTCACTCTTTTCGTTGTTCCTTGTTTTTACAGTATCATTTCCAGATTTGAGAGCAGACGTCACGTCAAAGATGTTCACGACGCAATGGAAGAACTTGCCGGTAAAAAATAATCCAGACCGACTTTTTTAAACCGCAGCTTTAAAAATAATTAAATTGATTTCAATACTTTTTGGACGGATGAGACAACCTGGTCTACGGATTTCAAGACTTCTTTTGAAGGCTTTACTCCGAAGTGTATGGATTTGGGCTGTATGCCGACAATCACCGATTTGCATTTCATATCTTGGTATAGATAATCAACCATAATCTTAATAGGCATCATATGAGTTGAAAAAGAAATCCCGCCGACAATTTCAGGGTCAATAAAACTTATAGTGCCGGGTTCTTTGGAAATGTCTGCGGCATCAAGCATTATTACATGGCTTGGCTCAAATTTCTTTATTTCGCCGGTAAGGTTTTCCGGTGCGGTCCCGCCGAAAAATACTTTTATTGAAGAGTTTTTGTTAAATTTCTTATTTAGCTTTTCCGCGATCAGCATTCCGCAGATATCGTCACCGCGAAGCTCTGAACCTATGCCCAGAATTGCGACTTTTTCGGCGCCGGATAAGCTATTTTTTAGAAGTGTCGTCAGGTCCGGTGTTTGTTTTTGGTTGGTCAGCTGGTTTTGTTTCATTTTTAAACGTTACCCTAAGTTTTTTCCTGTCAAGGCCTGCCAGTTCAAAATCCTTAGTCATCTCAAGCGCCTGTTTAGGGCACGATAATACGCACTGGCCGCAGTAGATGCATTTGTCCAGCCTTATTTCGCATTCAAATTTTTTTTCTCCGACTTTTGTAATAGTAATTGCGTCGGAAGGGCAGTCTTTCATGCATAAAAGGCAGCCGATACATTTTTCGGGATAAAATTTCAGTTTTCCGCGGAACTTGTCCGGCTTTTCTTTTTTTTCAAAAGGATAAAGCTCCGTCGCCGGTTTCTTTGCGACATGGGACAAAACTTCTTTTAGCATGGCGCCGGGCCTTATTTTCATTTTAAAAGGAATCCTCCGATCAGCAAATTGATAAATATCTGCAAAATTGCCGCCGGTGCAAGATACTTCCAGCAGAATCTAGTCATCTGGTCAATTCTCAAGCGGGCAAAAAGAGACCTGAAAACAGAAAGTAAAAATATTATAAATAGAGTTTTTAATATAAAAACAAAAAAACCAGCCATATACGGAAGATGATATCCGAAAGGGAGAAAGATAGCCGAAATAAGCGCTGCGCCGGCGACAAGTTCCATATCAATCGCTATTCTGAAAAAAGCAAGAAACCGTCCCGAATATTCAGTAAACGCCCCCGCTACGATTTCTGTTTCTGCTTCAGGAATATCAAACGGAACTTTTTCAAGTTTGCCCTGAAGAGCGATCAGCGAAACAACGAATCCGATAATATTAAATATCATATAAAGCGGGTGCATATGATAAAAATGTATGATGTCTGAAAGTGACCAGGAATTTGCCAAAAGAGCGGCTGAAAGTATTCCCATAAAAAGAGGTACTTCGTATGCAAAAAACTGTGTGAGGACTCTTGTTGCGCCGACAATTGAAAAAAGCGATGTTGAATACCACCCGCCAAGGAAAAAGGTTAATGTCGGGATTGTCAAAAGATATAAAACAACTATAATGTCTCCTTGGAAAGAAAGAAGCGACGTGTCTTTCCAAAGCGGGATATAAAGAAACGATGTAGCTACGGATGCCACCGCAATTACGGGCAGTGCTTTAAATATTCTTGGCTCGGCTTCCTCGGGGATTATATCTTCTTTAGAAATAAGTTTAATAAAATCTGCAAACGGCTGAAACCACGGAGGGCCCAAGCGGTTTTGAAGCCGGGCATAGAATATTCTGTCAACGTATTCGGCAAAAAGGCCCGCAACGCTTAAGAATAAAAATCCCGGGAACACTAAAATTGCAAACAAAGCTTCTAACATTTAAAATCCTTTTTAGTGATTAGTAATTAGTGATTGGTAATTAATAATAAATTAAATGGTTTTGCATGTTTTCAAATTACTAATTTCCAATTTCTAATCACTTTAGCTTAAGTTTTTTAAAATCTATTCCTTGGTTTGAATACCAGTCAATACTGTATTGCCGAAGGGTTTTCCAATCAAAAGCGCCTTTTGATCTGCCGTCCTCATCTTTAATTCTTATGATCATGCGGTCCGTGCAAGAAAAGCAAGGGTCTATTGCGGCAATCACTATGGGCGCATCAGCCAGATAGCCGTCTTCAAGCATCTTTGCAACTGACTGTAAATTTGCAAGCGTGGGAGCTCTCACTTTAACGCGTTCAGGCATCTCGGTCCCGTTAGATTTGACATAATGAATATCTTCGCCGCGGGGAGCTTCATATCTTGATACCGCTTCCCCGGCGGGAATTTTTCTCGGTGCTCTTACAGAAATAGTCCCTGCGGGGAGATTTTTTATAAGTTGCCTTATCATTTTGTAAGATTCCATAAGCTCGAAGACACGGACAAGAGTTCTTCCGTAGACATCATTATGAGTGTCAGTGACAACTTTAAAATCAAGTTCGGCATAGGCAGCGTAAGGATCATCTCTTCTTACATCGGAATCAACGTTTGAAGCGCGTGCCGTGGGGCCGACAGCTCCAAGCCTAATAGCGTCATCATGAGAAAGTGTGCCAACTTTTGACAACCTTTTTATCAGAGTCACTTCTTCTTGCGCAATTTGAATATAGTATCTTGTCCTTTCTTCAAGGGTATCCATATCCTTCAATACTTGCTTTGCTTGTTCCGGAGTGATGTCTCTTTTTACTCCTCCGATTACATTGGCAGAATAGTTTACTCTGTTTCCTGTAAGCATGGCAAGAAGATCCATAACAACTTCGCGGTCGCGCCAGGTATACATTAAAAGGGTATCAAAGCCCAGCTCGTGACCGGCAACCCCGAGCCATAAAAGATGGCTGTGTATGCGTTCAAGTTCTGCAACAATGGTCCGTATATAAAGGCCTCTTTTTGGAACTTGAAGCCCGGCTATTTCTTCAACCGCTTGAATAAAACAGGTGGCATGTGTATGGGAGCATATCCCGCAGATTCGTTCAACCAAATACATATCTTGAATGTAGCTCCGTGATTCGCAGGCCTTTTCTATTCCTCTGTGGTTGTATCCCAATCTTACGGTCATATTGACTATTTTTTCGCCTGAAAGAGTTATGGAAAAACTCTCAGGTTCTTTTAAGGCTGGATGCTGAGGACCTATAGGCACCGTTACTTTTCCCATTTTTTTCTCCTAAGACAGTGTTAAGCGGTAAGGGTTAAGGGGTAAGTTAAAAACTAACTTCTTTTTTGTCGTTAACTTAACACTTACCACTTATCCCTTATCACTTTTTCAAATTTTCGATTTTCCAATCTTTTCTCAAGGGATACTGCCCTACCGGCCAGTTATCCGGCAGAGGATAGCGCTGCCCCGACGGAAGTCCTTCTACTTTAATACCGAATAAATCTTCCAGTTCTCGTTCATATATGTGAGCCGAAGGAAAATAATTTGTGACAGTTTTAATTGTCGGATTTGATTTTGGCGCAAAAGTTTTAATATTCAGCATAGTCCCGTCTCTTCGTGCAAGATGATAATAAAACGCAAAATTATCTCCTTCATCCAAACCTGTAATAGTGCAAAGAACCGTAAAGCTCATATTTTTTACTGCATAATCAAACACTTCGGAAAATTTGGGAAAATCAATATCAGCAAAAATCCTTCTTTCCCTTTGAATACGAATTTTTTCGCCGATAAATGAAAATTTGCCGGTGAGTTCGTTTTTTATGGTTTCTTCATTTGACATTTGTTCCTCCAAACTACTAACCCTTAACACTTACCACTGCCTCTTGTTCTTCCTTCAGTTCCAGCGATGAAAGAAGTTTTACAACCCCGTCAATAATTGCTTCAGGGCTTGCAGGACATCCTGGTATATATGCCGAAACGGGAATTACCGAATCAATTCCTCCTTCAACATTGTAGCAGCCGGCAAACACGCCGCCGGAACAAGCGCATGTTCCTACAGCGACGACAAATTTTGGTTCGGGCATTTGTTCATAAATTCTTATTAAACGGTCTTTAATTTGCCGTGTAACCGGGCCGGAACAAACTAAAACGTCGGCATGCCTTGGGGTTCCTTTAAGCAGTACGCCGAAACGCTCAAGATCGTATCGCGGAGTAATTGCAGCGACAATTTCAATATCACAGGCATTACAGGCGCCGGTATTAAAATGTATAATCCACGGCGATTTAAGCCTTGCCCAATTGATTACTTTATCAATTATCTTCATAAACACAGCAGGTTTAGAAAAAGACAGATTAAGGTTAAGTAAAACAAAATAAAATATTTTCTCAACCTTAACCTAATCCTCAACCTTTTCCTTTCGAAATAATATTAAAAGTCCGCAGACGGCAGCTAAAACATAAAGAAACACATTTCCGGAATATTTTATAGCAACTAGGGGCACTGTTGTTAATATAAGAGCCAGAACATGCATGATAGTGAAAAAGAACGCAAATGGAAAAAACTGGCTGTAATCGGGCTGAACCCTGGATTTTTGTATGTCTTCCCCGCAGGCATACGGTTTGCATTTTCCTTCGCTTTTAGTTTTGCTTTTGAATGAGAGAAAGGATGAAATAAATGACGCTAATATAGTGGAAATTAAAATTATTAAAAATGCAACGGGGGGTTGAACTATTAAGTATTTCATTATAAACTCCCAAAACAGTGGTAAGGGATAAGTGATAAGCGGTAAGTTTTTAAAGAGTTTCTATACTTAGTTCTTACCACTTACAACTTATCACTGCCTTTCTCATCCTTTAAGTGTTCTCAAGTTTCTTGTGTCTAAAGAACCGGTTTGTTTTGCCACATTAACTACTATTCCTGCAGCGACGGCTATTACGACAACTTCAATTATTATTAAAGTGATAATATAGGACTGCATTAAAACTGTATGGTTTGTTGTATATCCCACGACAACCAAAAGCAGCGTAACCGCTTTGATTATTAGTTCAAGGCCTACCAATACTCTTATAAGGTTATGCGTAATTATTATGCAATAAAATCCGATAATAAATAGCAGAGGTATAAAAACGAAAGACAGCTTAAAAAAAGTATTCATATCAAATAGCGTCATTTTGTCCCGCCCTGTTTATCGAAATTTCCAAAGAATACTATAACACCAAAAATTCCCGTAAAAAGAATTAAAATCTGGCCAAAAACATCAAGCTGTCTGATGTCCCATAAAACTTTACTGATATTTTTTTCAGTCTCGGGAGCTATTAAAGGCGGATTTAAATTAGCAGCTAAAAGTGTTAAAAGAAATGCAAAAATCACAAGTATTAAAGGGAGAAACCAAAATCTTTTTATCCTGGCTTTCGATCTTTCAATCATTTCTGAATATGTAAGCGGCTGGGCAAGGCTTATCGTGCTCATAAATATTACGGTTATAAGCCCTGCGCAGACAGAAAGCTCAAATACAGCAGCAAGAGGAGAAACCAGTTTAAACATAATAATTGATAAAACAGCGCTTGTGGCAGCCAAAGCTATGGCTGCGCGAATAAGGCTTCCTCTCATTACGGCCCATAATGAGCATATGGCCATCAATAACAATAAAATAAAGTATGTTTTCATATCAACCTTTTACAAGAACACTTACCGCTGCCTTTTGTTAACCAAGTATTGATTGCACCGGCAAAATAAAAGTATTTAAAATAAACGGGAAAAATAACCCAACCAAGATTGTTATAATAGTCAACAAAACCGCAGGAAATAAAATACCCGGTTTCGCTTCTTTAATATTTTCTAATTTTTCCAAAAGAATTCCAAAAAATACTCTGTGATTCATTGACAGAAAATAAGCTAAAGTTATAACGCCGGCTAGGATGGCAATTAAAGCATATATTTTATGGTTAGAATTCCATAACGCAATAATGATAATAAGCTTGCTCCAGAAACCCGCAAGAGGAGGAATACCTGCGGTAGAAAGAAATGCTATCAAAGACGTTGCGCTGGTAACAGGCATTTTTGACTGCAATCCGCCAAGCTCGTCCATGTTTCTTGTTCCGGTTTGTTCTTCCAACGCGGCAGAATTTATGAAGAGTTGCGATTTAAATATCGCATGGTTGAAGAAATGAAAAACTGCCCCGGCTATTCCGAGAGGGGTTCCTGTCCCGAGGCTTATTATTATATATCCCATTTGGCTTATGCTTGAATAGGCCAGCATCCTTTTAAAATCTTTCTGGCCGAGCGCCGAAAAAGCGCCGAAAAGAATTGATAGTGCTCCGACAATTAGAAGCAAATTTTGAAGTGTCGGCGAAAAACCGAACACCGATATTATAAGGCGCATAAGGGTGTATATCCCCGTAATTTTTGTAACTATTCCCGCAAGAAAAACTGACACGCTTGAAGGAGCGCTTGAGTATGCGTCGGGCAGCCAGCCGTGAAACGGAAAAAGGCCTCCTTTGATGAAAAGTCCGCCTACAAAGGCAGATACGGCCACAAGTATAAAGAAGGGTATAAATTGCTGATTCTTGAAAAAAGTGCCGATAGTTTCATACGAAGTATCTCCGACATACATAACTAAAAGAGCAATAGAAGTAAGCATCATCACCGTCGCTACCGAAGAAAGTATAAGATATTTGAAAGCTCCTTCAAGTGCTTCCATATCCCTGTTCAGCGAAATCAATATAAAAGACGAAACCGCGGTAATTTCAAGAAAAACGTAAAGGGAAAAAATATCTTTAACTAAAACAATTCCGTTCATTCCGATATTTGCCAGTACAAGCACGTTGATGAAATTGAATCTTTTGGTGCCGTCATTAATAGTATTTTGTCCGACAATAAGCGATATAAAAGCAATAATTCCTATTGAAAGAAGCATCACAAGCGCTAAATTATCTATGTATAAACTGAAAGGAAAAAGTTTTTCTATTGACGGGAGTTTTCCTGACCAGAACTCAATAGGCTTAAATATTACAATTAACGCCTGGAAAAGAAAAAGAACGGCTGCGATCCAGAAAGTCAGTTTTTTAACCGCTTTGCTAAAAAAGAGGTTTATCAAAATGAGTATAAAAAATGGAATTAATATAAAAAGAGATAACACAAATTTCTCCTAGAAAAGACTAAATACAAAAATACAAAATATTCCGACCAGCGACCATACTATATATGAAGAATAACTGCCGGTGTTGGATTTTCTTAAAAGAGTGCTGAGTAAATAAGCACCGCCGACCGAAAATCCGTTATAAAGCCAGTCTATTGCGCGGTCGGCAAAAAAAGATATTTTTGCGATAATATTGACTATTTTAAGAGCGATATCGTACGGGTCAAAAAATCTTTTTTCAGCAAGGTTGTAAATCTGGTTTAAAACCGGCGCATAATGAATGTGGTCTATTGCACCGATGCCTTTTCCGGTCCTTTTTACGCCGTATATGTGGTTAATCAAAGCTCCCGCAAGAGTTATAACAGTTAAACCCACAAGTATCAAATTCGAAGGGAAACCCGCAAAGTTTTTCCCTTCAAGCAGATGTTCTCCTAACAACGGCTGAATCATATGTTTTATGGGCAGGGAGTTGTATAATCCGAAAAGGATACAAACGAAGGCTATTATAATCATCGGAAAAAGCATCGTTAACGGAACTTCTTTTACGTTTTTATGCTGGTCCTGAAGTTTGCCCAAAAATGCCGAATGGCCGAGTTTTAAAAAAGATGCTGCTGTAAAAAACGAACCGACAAGCGCGGCAACATAAAATATCCAATGTCTTTCAAGCGCGCCGTCCATGACAAGCTCTTTTGAGAAAAAGCCATTTAGCGGTGGGACTCCGGAAATCGCTATGGCGGTGACTGCAAAACAAATAAATGTAACCGGCATTTTTCTTCCGAGACCGCCGAGGTTTTCAAGATTAGTTGTTCCTGTCTGTTTTTCAACCGCCCCACCGGTTAAAAATAGGCAGCTTTTGTACAGGGCATTGTTTATCATATGAAAAATTCCTCCGACAATGCCAACGGGGACAGCTGTTCCTATGCCCAGTACCATATATCCGAACTGACTTATTGCGTGATAGGAAAGAAGTCTTTTAAAATCTTTTTGCACTAATGCCATCATGACTGCAAGAAGTATTGTTACGGCTCCAATAATCATCAGCATTAATGAAACCCAGGAGCCCGGAGTCATCTGAAACAGATTAAGCGTTATTCTTGTAAGAAGATAAATTCCCAAAAGTTTTTCCAGGGATGCTGGTAAGAAAGCCATAAAAGGAAGAGGTGCGTCAATTGCTGCGTCCGGTATCCATGAATGGAAAGGCATTGAACCGCCTTTTGCAATTGCTCCTATCATCATGAAAGTGAAAGCGGCGGCGCTCAAAGAGGTCGTTAAAGGGATACTTATTTTTGATATCGTTAGAGTGCCTGTTATATAATAGACAAGTCCTATTCCCAGCATCAAACAAAGATCTGTAATTCCGATTATAAGAAAAGCTTTTATCGCGGTTTTATAAGCGTTCTTATTCCCTATCGAAATTGTTCCGAAAGTCGTTAGAAGGAGGCCCTCCCAGAAAAAAAGCATTACAACAAGATTATCCGCAAGTACAACACCGCTTGAAAAACCCAGAGTCAAAAGCAAGTATGAATAATATTGGTTTAAATAATTTTTATCATACATGAAGGTTGTTGAATATAAGGTGACGAGAAAAATAAATCCTGAAGCAAAAAGTAGCGTAAACTGGCTAAAATTGTAAAGCCGAAGCTGAAAATCGATACCATAGCCGATCCAAGGAACAGAAAAATAAATTTCTTTGGATTTAAATAAATATATTGCAAGCACAAAGCAAAACGCAGTGACTAAAAATGCAATAACTTCTTTAAATCCGCGCAGTTTATTCGGTATAAAAAGAATTAAAAGCCCGAAAATAATGGGCGTAAAAATTAATAGCAAAATAGGATTGATATTTTCCATAAGTTTTATTTTAACTTGCAATTCCCCGCATCTTGATGCGGGGTAACCAATAACTTCTCCCTTTGAAAAAGGGAGATT
>JAPLKN010000116.1 GCA_026388075.1 Elusimicrobiota bacterium | reverse complement strand
CATTACATAAAACCAGGTCTGCTCTTTGTGTAAATCAGCTCCAACATAATTCATGGTGGTTCCTCCTTTTTGTTATTTGTTTCGCTAAAATATTTTAGCAAAACTGTGAGGAACCACCTAACATATTATCAGGCTTTACTTACTTTACTTATTTACACAAAACTTTCCATGAATTATTTCAGGTAAGTTTGGATTGAAAAACGAATGAGGTATTTTTGGCGAGCAGATTTGGGATCGTCTTACCCCCCAACTTCCCTTTTTGACGGCAAAATAGTATCAAATTAGGCAATATCTTTCAACAATTTGCATCATACCAATGAATGCCATTACCAAACCCCCCCGCAGTTTCTTTCAGAAACTAGACGCGGGGGCGCGGCGCATTGGTAATGGACTGGATTCCCGCTAACTATCCGCGGGAATGACATTGGATCCGAGATTGCTTCGTTCCTCGCAAAGACAACGCGTATACTACCCTCGCTATCTTTTGCCGTAATAGTCGTAAAACGCGATTTGATCTAAAGGGAGCCGTTCAGGCCTTGCTTTTTCAACCTCAGCCTGCTCATTGTTCAAGGAAGGCTTGATGTCCGAAGCGTGTTTCCCAACGTTCACCAGGGTTATTACCGTCATATCATCAGGTATCTTTAAGATTTCTTTAGCTTTTTTCTGGTCATAACCGGCTATCGGATGGGCAATGAGCCCAAGTTCCGTCGCCCTTAGTATCATAAACGCTGTAGCCATACCCACGTCATAGGAGTAGTATTCCCTGCCGTCTTTCATAACGCAGTCCAGATCTTTTTTGCTCACAACCGCAATTATCATTGACGAGTCCCTGGCCCAGTCGTTCCCCGGAGAAAGCACCTCTTTGAATTTCGGAAGCGCTTCTTTGCCAAAAACAAAAACATAACGCCACGGCTGTTTATTAAAACATGACGGAGCGATTCGGGCGCAGGATGCCAGATCATCTACAAGCTCTTTTGTTATCACCACCGTGTCAAACGATCTGTAAGCCCGTCTTTTTTCTATCGCCTCTTTAACGTCCATTAAACCTCCTTGAAATAAGGTTTTACGGTCAGGCCTTTACTAATTTAACTTATTTTTTCTTAGGCGAGCCTTTACCCATGCCTTTTTGCTCTTTCATTTCCTTGCACATCGGACAATTATTGCACATCTCCATCATTTTCTGCATCGCTTCTTCATCAACTTTAATTTCAGCTTCTTTGACTAAATTAAGGTCTTTGTCGTATTTCATAAGTTTATTTCCCATCATTACGATAACGCCGCCATCTCCGGATGCTATCATGGATTTGCCCATCATTTGGCCCATCATCATTCCGTGCATGGGGCACATTCCTTTCATCCCGCCCTTTTCCATCATTCCCTTTCCCATCATGCACCCGCTCATCATTTCTTTTTCTGTACCTTGAGCACCCATCACGGGTTCTTTCTTTTTGGCGGTTTCTTCAGCCGTTAAAAACACTGAAACGCTTGTAAACAAAACCGCACACAAAACAACACTAAAAATCTTTTTCATTGTGACCTCCTATTTATTTTTACTATGTTTTGGAACCGTTTCCACCGCGTAGGTTGAAACAATCCAAGATTACATTCCAAGCATTGCGTTATATTTTGAATAAACCTCGTTTATAAGTTCTCCCGCTTTCGGATTTTGCCAGTCATGCATCCACTCTGAGACAAGGGAAATCAAAGTGATCGGAACGACTCCCGCCTGCATCATTCTTTCTATTCCGTATTTGTGAGCGTCTAGCGATGCATCGCCTGCAGCATCCATTATTCCGTACACTTCGTATCCTTCCCTTAAACCATGAATCGCAGTATATGCAAAACACATGCTTGTCCACAAACCTGAAATAACTATTTTCTTCCGCCCTGTTTTTTTAACGGCTGCCCAGACCCTTTCGTCGTCAAAAGCGTCAAAACCCGGTACCTTGCGCGCAATCACTTCCTGATTAGGAAACAGGTCCGTGATGTCTTTGAGAAACTCTCCGTTGCCTTGAGGATAGATGGACGTAAGGACAACCGGCACCTTCAAAATACTCGCAGCTTTTGCCGCAGAAACAGCAGCATTTTTCATCGTGGTTCTGTTACCTGAATCAATCCCTTTAAACATCCCGGGTTGATAGTCCACCAAAACCAACACGCTGTTTTGATCCGTCAGAAGATCTTTTACAGTTGTTTTTGAAACAGCTGTTTTTGAAGCCGCAAAAGATGATGGTACAACCAACGCCGCTACTAACAATAAAGCTAGCAATCTTTTCATGACATCCTCCTTTTTTTCTTACACCCTATTTTTCTTTTCCACATCCATTACAAACATCCTCATTCGCTGAAGCTTTGGAAGGACTCGCCACATTGGCAATGGCATCCATACCTTATTTCCTGACCCCGTCCCCTATTTCTTAAACATCTCGCTTTGAAGCTGGCCGCCGATGGCCCAGTTTTCCTGCGGCCTATCATCAAAAACAACGGTAACGGCTTGCGCAGGGCAACCGATATTATCTACAAGCGATTTCGTTACATCTTGCGCAATCTTTTTTTTAGTTTCAGCCGGCCGTCCGGGCCACATCTCAATCCTTACAATCGGCATATATGTTTCCTCCTTGGAATAACTGGTACCTGACCAAACCCAACCCCGGGGGTTGGTTTGGTGCCGTTTCCACCCCTCCGCCTGCGCTAGGCGTTTCATCAATAAACGCGGCTATTTCCGCCCGAGGGCGGACAGGCTGCCATATTGATGCCCTAGCTTCAAGAGGGCGATGCTTCACTAATTCAAAATCAACACAAACACTTAATCAGTTTGCATTTAAACTAAACGATCTTATCAAACTTTCTTGATATTCGCAGATGAGCTTCGGCCGACATATCTTTCCTATCTATCCCCTCGTGCGGGAATATAGGCTCAAGGAAAGAAAGTTTGACATTCATTGGCCCTGCAGAGAAAAGTTTTATGAAATGACTAAAGAAACCCATATCCCCATACCAGAAAACAAGGTCTCTATTTTCTAAAGACGGTTTAATGCCGTTAATTTTTGTGTAGTTTATGCATAAAGGCACGGTCCTTCTGCCCGACAGTTCAGCAGACCTGAAAAATGAGCTCTTAAAAGGAAGGACACGGCTTCCGTCGCCGCTGGTGCCTTCAGGGAAAAATACCACCGATGTTCCGCCTGTAAGAATATCAGCTATGCCGGCGACCTCGGATGTTACACTGGATTTCTTTCTTCTGTCGACAAAATATGTGTGGCCAAGTCTTGAGATAATGCCGGGGATGAACCCGAAACCCTTTACCTCAATAGAAGAAATGAAGCAAGCGCGGACAACAGTGGATATGCAGAGAATATCTAAATAGGAAAGGTGATTAGCCGCTATAAAGGACGGTTCAAAGTTGTCCTTTGTGAAATTTTCTGTGGTGACTGTGCATCTTATTACTCTCAAGATAAGCCGAGAGAAAAAGGATTGAGCGGAACGTGTGAAACGCTTAGGTAAGAAACAAGATGTAAAGGCAGTGCCTGTAAAATATCCAGCAATGCAGAGAAGCCCGGCGAAGAACCTTAGAATGAAGGTCATTTTGCGGTGAATCTGGATTCTATCCTTTTGTTTATCCTATCCATATCAAGAATCGTGAAATAATCCGTGCATCTGAACGCTCTGTCTATTGCCGGTTCTCCACATATCACTGCGCCTATTTTCAGATACCAGTAGAGGAGCGAAGGGATAAGAGCTTTTGCTCTTTCTAAAGTTTCAGAAGAAGACATATCAATATCAAATAAAGATTTTTTCGAAGCTTCAAAAAACGGTTTTGGAGTGACCCTCAGGCTTGCATCTGAATAATGATTCTTTTTCAAATAATTCGTGACAAGGTTTATTTCACTGTAATCGGTAGTGTGGATACTTGAGCAGCCGAAAAGATATTTTGCGTCTGTTGCGGCTAGGTAGTCGGCAATCCCTTTCCAAAACAGGGCTAAGGTCGCGCTTGTGCGCCATTCCCTGCGTATGCAGACGCGTCCCAGTTCAACTTTTACCCCGCTAAGATTCTTTATGCTGGACATATCAAACTCGAGCTCTGAATAGAAGGTTTTTGCGAATAAAGATGAATTAAACCTGTATGTCCCTACAAGATCACCTGAGGTTTTGTCTATGATCATAAGGTGATCGCACGACATATCGAACTTGTCGACATCAATAAAAAGGAAATGCCTTTTGTTAAGCATTTCCTTGTAGAAGACTTCGTACCTGAGTTTCAGAGCTTTTTCCAGTTCAAAGGCGTTCTCAGCTGTCTTAACAATGAATCTCTGTCTTTCTATAAATATCCTTATTTTCGGCTTAAAGTCCTTTATCATCAGCCTGATAGGGTGGAAAATGATCGATGGGAATGAGATATAGTTTTTCCGGTGGTTGACATCCGTGTTGACTGTGGTATACATTGTATTTTCTTTCCGAAATTATTCCTTTTGCTTCTCCACTCTCAGCATTAAAACAGTTCCTTACGGTTTCAGTAGATACCTACGGGCATGCCCGAGGGCTTCTGCTAACCATAATTGTATTTTACCGTAATTACTTATAGTTGTCAAATTCTATTTCGCATGTAATAATTTTTGTTCTTATCTTATCATTTGAAATTGAAACTGATTCTTTTTTCGCTTTAGAGAGTTGTTCAAGCTACAAGGCGATACGGCACCAGAACAGTAGAGCAATCACTGTTTTACTTTCCGTGTCAGGCTTTACTTGCTTTACTTATTTGTCTAAGATCTTTTATAAAATAGGGACCCCGAATGATTTCTCCCCTATTGATTTCCTTGAAATCAAGACATAGGGGCAAGTCGAAATCAAAGCATCGGGGCAGGCAGACACCCATTTTTCCGCCAGTAGGCCTAACCGATACCACCGCGTAGGTGGTAACGGTACTATTTGAATTCAATTTTAAAAATATGCCTTCCGTAAGGAGGCATATCTAAATAGAACCCGCGCAATTTTATATTCTCAGTTTCCCTTTCATAAACTACATCGCTTAATAAATCTTTAAAAATCACCTTTCCCAACGCTGTTTCCAATCGCGGGCTGACAAAGCATTGCGACTGATGGTTAGCAAAGTTTACGGCAGCCAAATATGAGTTTCCTTTAGATGCGCAGACAAATTCTTTATAGGTCCAGTTTCCTTCCCAGGCAGCAATAGTTTCAAGAACAGCCCATCTTGAATAGCCGGGATCAATTTGTTTTAACACTGAAAAATATTTGCGATAAAAATTAAGCGTTTCCTTATCAGCAGTTTCTTTAGGTTTTCTTAAAAGCTGTATGTGCAGATGCACTTTATTTCCTTCAAGCTGTCCCTGATGGAACATTTTTGCCCCGGCCGTAAGCGCAATAATTATTGCCGCAGATTTTGATTTTTCTTTACCGAACACTTCTATAGCGCGACCCTCATCATGATTTTCAATAAATGCGAGATTTTTGTTCCCGAAAAATTGGACGCTGTTTTTAAGCTCGGCGATGTTTTCGTTCCGTAAATTTTCATAAAGATTTTTATCATAGCAATAGTCAAAACCCAGCGACATAAGTTCCTGTTCAAGCCCCCAGTAAACTTCTGCAATAAAAATAAAACCGGGATAAACCGCTTTAACGCTGGTAATAGCTTCCTGCCAAAACTCTTTTTCGGTTTCCCGAAGCTTTTTATCGTTAAAGACTTTGTTTCCCCAAATTATTTTCTGAATTTTTTTTAAAATAAGCATTGCCATATCGCAACGCACGCCGTCTGAAAGCGAGGCAACCTTCATAAGTTCATTGGACATTATGTTCTGCGTCTGCGGATTAAAATAATTAAGCTGGGCAACATCAGTCCAGGCGGGAAAATACGGATCCTTTCCGTGCGCCATTATCGCGCCTGATTTTGTTTCAAAATAAATATCGGGATTATTGCGAAGGTCTTCTGCGTTTCCTAAAATAAAAAGTTCAGGACTTGCTAAGGTTAGCGGGTTATCCAAGGCAAGATGGTTCGGGACAAAATCAAGTATAAGTTTAATGCCGTTGTTATTAAGCCTCTTTTTTAAATTTCGGATAGACTCATTTGTTCCAAGCTCACTATTTATTTCATATCCGGCAATGCAATAAGGCGAACAGCCGATATCGGCATCTTTTAAGTCAGGCAGAGCGCTTCGCAGAGCATTCATAATATTTGCGTGTTTAAAAACTTCTGCTCTTCCCGAAATGCTCGGCAGCCATACGCCCATGAGCCAGACAGCGTCAAAACCTAAATCTTTAAGATAAATTATTTCTTCTTCCGGGATGGTATCAAAGGTAATTTTTTGGCGGTATTTCTCGGTAAGTTCTTTAAGCCATATGCGGGAATTTATTTCATAAAGCCGGGATATTTTATTCTCGGACATTTAAACCTCTTTTAATAAATCGTTACCAGGGACCAGTCACCTGATAGCGAAAAATCTACAACTTATTTTTGATAGCCAACCGGTATAATATACACCGGCTCTTCATTTTCGGGAAGTCTAAACAATCTTTTTACGCCATTTTCATCAAACGCGCCTACAGGAACAGATGCAAGGCCCAGCGCGACAGCTTCAAGATGAACATTTTGCGCAATATGGCCTGCTTCCATATCGCAATAACGCACAGCTTTTGAGCCGTATCGTTTCATAATTTTATCATAATCTGAGGCAATAACAATACTAGCTCCGGCCGCATTAATAAAATACTGGCCGTATGCTTCGCTCGCCAGAGAATTTCTTAAATCACCGCCCAAAAGTTTCTGAATAGAATGGTTTTCGGGCACATACAGAAAAAAACCGTCAGGCGATACCAAATAAATTTTTATCGGATACACAGCACCTGCGGACGGAGCGCTTCTTTTTCTACTTAGAGAGTCGGTAATGCCTTGCGCCGACCAAAGAATTTGAGAAATTTGTTCAATTGAAAGCTTCTTGTCTTCAAAGTTTCGCACTGAACGTCTTTTTGAAATTGTTTCTTCAAGAGAGATTTTTCCTTTTAAACTGGGCGGCGGAAGTTTAGTCATATCTTTTTCCCCTCCGTAGACTATTCCATTTAATAAAAAGAGCATCAAAAAAGCTAAAATATTTTTTATAGTTCTCATTTTGTCTCCCTAATTTGTAATTTGGTTTCTTCGGCGAAGTCCTTGCCCGCCGGCAGGCGCGGCGCCGAAGCTTACCCCCTAGTTTTGCCTCCCTGCAGTTTTCTTCCCCGAAGATTTCCTTGAAATCTAGGCATGGGGACAAGTCGAAAACTAATCGCAGGGACAAGTAGCAAAACTAAACAGGGGGTTCCTTCTTCGCTTTTCCGCCATAGGCAAGACTTCGCCAATTGGCGAGCATCTCTTAAAAGAAGTTAGGAGTTTTCCCTGCCTCCGCCATTGGCGGACGGTGCGAAGGCGGATAATGCAATAACGCTTTTTAAAATCTCAGGTTCTGCGTTGAATTTCTTACCGGGAAATCCGAAATGCCAGCCATATTCCAGCTATTGCGCCGACGGCACCGCCGAGCAATGACACAAAACCAAATGTGCTCGCTCCCAAAAGAACCGGCACATACGTGCCTACTACTGAACCAACTACCATTAAAAGCATTATCAATTTTTTTGTAGGCATAAAATCCTCAAAACCGTTATAATTTAGTTAATGTTTTGTTTACCCCGTTAGAGAATGCCGTCGACTCCTGTCAGCGAATTGAAATCATGCTGTTAGACGACGGTGTAATGTCGCCATTTTTATTCGCGAAGCTCCAGTTTTCTCTAACGGGGTTTATTGCCAAAACAATAGTGCGATCACGGTTTTAGAATCGCGTATTTTGCCTGACTTCACCCACTGGAGCGCTTTTTTGAAAGGTATTTCAATATGCTCAATAAATTCGTCGTCATCAGGATTTTTCTTGGCTAACCTTAAATCTTTTGCCGAATAAATATGGATAATCTCGTTGGAAAAAGCAGATGTTGGCCAAAATGAAAACATTTTTTTTATTTTTCCTGCCTTAAAACCCGTTTCCTCTTCCAATTCCCGCTGAACGCACTTAACCGGATTTTCGCCTTTATCCAATTTACCGGCAGGAATTTCGTAAGTTATTTTTTTTATCGGATAACGATACTGTTTAACAAGTATTATTTTCCCATTTTTTAAAAATGGCAGTACAGCGATTGCGCCGGGATGTTCTAGAAATTCCCGGATTGCAATTTTTCCGTTAGGAAGCGTAATTTTGTCCGCGGAAAAACCCACAGCTTTTCCCGAATATATTCGGTTTCGTTTGTATAGTTTTTCCTTGAGATTCATTTTTTTATGCTTGAGGCCTGACCCAATTCATTATTTTGGGAACGGCTAGATCCCGGACCCCTCCCAAGGCGGGCAGGCAAATCCGGGATGACAGCTCTGATTATTCATCTAAAATCATAGCACATTTAAAAGCTTGTCCAGATCTTCGTCAGAATGAGAACTCATTAAAGAAAATCTTATCCGGCATTCGTTTTCCGGCACTGTCGGAGGCCTTATTGCCGGCGCAAATATTCCGTTTTCAAAGAATTTTTTTGAAAGCGCCATCGCTTTTTCAACTGACCCCGCCATCAAAGGAATAATCTGGCTTTCTGATGCGCCGGTATCAAAACCTTTATCATTCAATCCTTTTCTCAAATTTTTGGCGCGATCAAGCAGATTTCTTCTTCTTTCCGGATCTTTTTCAATTAATTCAATAGATTTTAAAGCTGCCGCGCATGACGACGGCGAAAGCGAGGTAGTATAAATAAACGATCGGCAAAAGTTAACGAGATAATCAATAAGTTCTTTTTTACCGCAAACGAAACCGCCTTGAGAACCCAATGCTTTTGAAAGTGTGCCCATAATAACATCAACATCTTTTTCCACGCCGAAATACTCGCAAAGGCCGGAACCGTTTTTCCCGAATATTCCGGTTGCATGGGCTTCATCAACAAAAGTCCAGGCATTATACTTTTTTGCAAGTGTTACAATTTCTTTAAGCGGAGCAAGGTCGCCGTCCATAGAAAACACCGTATCGGTAACAATGAGTCTGCGGCGGTATTCGCTTGCCCGTTTTAAGACTTTTTCTAAAGCATTTAAATCTTTATGCTGGTAAATAAATATTCTTGCGCCGGAAAGTTTTGCTCCATCCCAAAGCGATGCGTGATTGAGCCTGTCCATAATAATGCAGTCGCCGTCTTTAACAAGAGTGGAAATTACACCAGCATTTGTTTGAAATCCGGTCGGAAAAACCAGCGCGGATTGAGTATGTTTAAATGAGGCTAGTTTTTGTTCGAGCTGTAAATGAATATCTAAAGTTCCTGCAACAAGACGGGAAGAGGTACCCCCGGCTCCGTATTTTTGTATGGCTTCTATTGCGGCTTTTTTTACTTCGGGATCAGTGGCAAGATTAAGGTAGTTGTTTGATGAAAAGTTTAGATATTTTTTACCGTTAAATACTATTTCTTTTTCAGGAGCTGAAGAAATAATCTTCATCTCCCGGAAAAGCCCTTTGGCTTTCGCATATTCTAGTTCTTTCTGTAATTCTTCCATAATTTTCAGTATCAAAAACGTTCACGCGCTCTTGGACCAAAAAGATCTACTCTTTTTGGAAGTTGACGAGCCCCCGCCTACGCTGGCGTGTCATCAAATAGACACGGCTATTCGCCGTATTGATGCCACTGCTACGGCGGGCAGGCACGAGTTTACGAGTTAAAGGCCTTTGCATGAACACGTGAACCCATGAACCCGTGGACACGTGAACGTCGTTTTTACCTAGTAACTACGATAACTCCTATTTGGCCGCCTAAACCAAACGATAAAGACATGCAGGAATTTATCTCGCCGAATCTAGAGCGGTTAGGCACGTAATTAAGGTCAAGTTTTTTGTCCGGTTCATTCAGGTTTAGCGTGGGAGGCACCGAGTTTTCTCTGATCGCTAAAAGGCAAAAAGCCGTTTCTATTGCGCCGGATGCGCCTAAAAGGTGCCCCGTCGCCGCTTTAGTGGATGACACCAGTATTTTGTACGCAATTTTCCCGAAAACTTTTTTTATCGCTTTAGTTTCAACCAGATCGTTATGCTGTGTTGCGGTTCCGTGAGCGTTGATATAATCTACTTTTTTAAGCTTTGAGGATTTGAGAGCATTTTTTATTGCCTGAATTATTGAATCGCCGTCTTCAGAAAAAGCAACCGAACTATTTACATCTTCCGCCATTGCATACCCCGCTATTTTTCCATAAATTTTTGCGCAGCGAAGCATCGCGCTCTTTTTGTTTTCAAGCACAAAAACCGCGGCACCTTCCCCCATCGCAAAACCGTCCCTTTTTTTATCAAAAGGTTTTACTCCTTTTGATGAAAGCACCCCCATTTTTTTAAATCCTGAAACATACAGAGGATGAAAAGAAGATTCTGCCGCGCCGGCAATAACAACATCGCACTTGCCGTTTTTAATCCATTCGACGCCCATAATTATAGAATTTACTCCGGTCGCGCAGGCTGCGGAAATGTTTTGGGTGGGGCCGCCAAGCCCGAATATTTTTTTTAGCTGCATTCCGAGGTTAGACTGTAAAAAATTGCCGATTATGTCATTTTCGGAATAAAGATTAAGTTTTGAAGTGCTTACGGTACAACCGACTCTTTCTGCGGGAATCTGCGAAAGATCAACACCCGAATCAAACAAAGCTTCGGCTGTTGAAAGAAATGCAAATGAAAGAAGACGCGTTTCGTTGGGGATATCAAGATAAGGCACGCGGGCACTCAAAATACCCGGATACTCTTTATCCGGCGCTACCGCGCTATGGCCGTTTAAAAGAGCATGCCAGGTTCTTTCCCGCCCAAAACCTAAAGGCGAAACTATGCCGATACCTGTGACTACTACTTCAATCATAAAACTTCCCTCAAATGCGTCCCCGAGTTGACGAGTCGACGAGTTTACGAGTTAAGGACACAACTTCAAATGCCTGAACACATGGACCCGTGAACTCGTGAACTTCCAAGAAGAGTGAATCTTCTTGGTCCAACAGCGCGTAAACGCCTTTATATTATCCTGGAATCCCAGTTAAAAATCTGGCCCGATACCGTTTTCGTTTTCGCAAGCAAGAGCACGAATTCGCTTAATTCCTGAATATCGGTTGTAACACCTAAAACATTATCAGCTTTTATTTTTTCTTTAATATGCTCCGGCGCTTTTTGGCCCAGGTCAGTTAAATGAAATCCCGGCAAAACTGCGTTTACCCGAATGTTGAACCGGCCAAGTTCCCGCGCTGCCGCTTTTGTAAGAGAAATTATTCCGCCTTTTGACGCAGAATAGTTGACTGCGCCGAAAGATCCTTGAAACGCAGAGATTGATTCAATATTTATGATCGATCCCCCGCTATTTTTTGCCATGATTTTTGCGGACTCTTTAATTACATTAAATGTGCCGTAAAGGTTTGTTTTAATTACCTCGTCCCATTCTTCAAAAGACATTTTCATTATAGTGTGATCGCGGGTAATTCCTGCATTGTTTATTACGACATCAATTTGTTTTTCATGTTCAGTTATTTTTGAAAACATTTCTTTTACTGAAGCTGGATCAGACACGTCTGCTTGAAGTAAAAGCCCTTTGCCGTTGAATTTTTCTATTATGGATAATGTTTCTTTTGCTTTCTCCTTGTTAGAAAGATAATTAATTACAACAAAATATCCTGCAAAAGCAAAAGAAACGGCCAGCTTTCTTCCTATCCCGCGCGACGCACCGGTAATCAATGCTACCTTGCCCATTACTATTTCCCTCTTAAATAAAAAATTAAATATCAAAAGTTAAAATTACATATTAAAAATAAAAAATTGAAATGCACCTCCCCGCAGTCCGCCCAGGGCGGACGGGGTATCAGATACTCTCCTCTTTGAAAAAGAGGGGTGAGGGGAAAGTCTTTGGACCGAGCCTGCCCTTCGATTTTACTCAGGGCGGTGAGCATAGTCGAACCGCGAGCGAGGAAGATTCAATAACGTCAAATCCCTCTCCCACCACGGCGGGTCAGCCTTGGGCTGACAATCTCCCTTTTTCAAAGGGAGAAGTTATTGGTTACGCCGCATCAAGATGCGGGGAATTGCAAGTTAAAATCATATTATATGTTTTTGAACTTTGCTTTATATTTTTGATATTTGATTTTTGAATATTTTTCATGCTTGAATCGTAAATCCCTGATCTTCAATCATTTTAATATCTTCTTCAACCGGCCGGCCGTCGGTCGTAAGGTATCCTCCTACCATCATTCCGTTAGCTCCAGCGTAAAAAATCTTAGATTGGGAATCTTTTAAATTAACTTCTCTTCCGCCGCAGACCTTTATGTCTTTATCAGGCAAAATAAATCTAAAAATTGCAATGGTTCTTAGGATTTCTTCCTGAGAAAGCGGTTTTGCTTTTTCAAGCCTTGTTCCTTTAATAGGATTTAAGAAATTTAAAGGGATAGAATCAACGTCCAATTTGCGAAGGGCAAAAGCAAGCTCAATTCTTTGTTCGGGAAGTTCACCGATACCGAATATTCCGCCGCTGCAAATTTCAAAACCCATTTCTTTTGCTTTTTTGACCGTGCTTAACCGGTCTAAATATGAATGAGTGGTGCAAATGCTCGGAAAATAACTTTCGGCTGTTTCAAGGTTGTGATGAATTTTATTTATTCCAGATTCTTTTATTTTCTTTAATGATGCCGTGCTAAGCATCCCTAAAGAAACGCTTACATCAGTTTTTGTGCCGTTCAGCCCCTGGGCCATTTCGCAAATACGGTCAATCTCTTCTTCTGTAACCCTTTTGCCGCTTGTAATAATACCAAAACACGAAGCTCGGTTTCTCTTTGAAGATTCAAAAGCTTCTTCAACCTTTTTTTGGTCTACCAAAGGATATTTTTCAATTACTGCTTTATTATGAAGAGACTGGGCGCAAAACTTGCAGTTTTCAGGGCAGTTGCCGGATTTCGCATTTATTATGCTGCAAAGTTTTATTTCGTTCCCCTTGAAATGCTTCCGGATTTTATCCGCCGTTTCAAGAAGCAGAGATAGATCCGAAGACCAGATTTTCCGCGCTTCCGTCTCGGTAATCCTGTAATTATCGTTGATAATTTTTGAATAAATATCTTCCAGATTTATCACCCCGTTAGAAATAGCATAATGTTTGTTTATTTATAAAACTACGAAAAAGACATATCCAGCCAATCTCTTTGGTTTTTACCTTTTTATATCGTCTCACTATTTCTAACGGGGTAAACCGGCGAAAGGAAGATTCAGGGCTAGTTTTCTATCCTAAATTTTACCGTCTTTGCTTTAATGATAGGCAATTTATCAATCATTCGTAAGGCCTTATCCAAATTGCCGTGGTTTGTCGGATGAGTAAGAATTATTATCGGGGTAGGAACTTTTTTTCTTAAGCCAGATAACGGTTCTTCCTGATAAACGCTTGCTATTGAAACATTATAACGGCCCAATATCCCTGAAACTTTGGATAAAACGCCGGGAATATCCTTGGCAGAAAATCTTAAGTAAAAGGTTCCGCTGCTTTTTTCTTTCGGCATAATTTTAATTTTCTTAGACGGGTCAGCAACCACGTAAGGAAGTTTTCCGGCAGTTTCGTTAACAATCTGCCTTGCTAAAAATATTATGTCCGAAACCACGGCGCTTGCCGCGGGAAGCTGTCCCGAGCCTTTCCCGTAAAACATAACATCGCCGGACGCATCACCGTGAATTAACACGGCGTTATATTCCATATTGACGTTGGCAAACGCATGGGTAGACGATATCAGGCAGGGGCCTACCGAAAGAGCCAGACCGTTTTTTCCCATAGATGCTTCGCCTATAAGTTTTATCACATAGCCGAATTTTTTGGCAAAGTTGACATCATCTTTAGTGACGCTGGAAATCCCTTTGGTATCTATGGAATCCATTTTTATCCAGCCGGACCATGCCAAAGATGAAAGTATGGCAAGTTTATTTGCGGTATCTATCCCTTCCACGTCCAAAGTCGGGTCTGCTTCAGCAAAACCGAATTTTTTCGCTTTTGCAAGGCCTTCCTTAAAGCTTATGCCCTCTTTAGACATAGCGCTTAAAATATAGTTGGTTGTACCGTTTAAAATTCCCATTATTTTTTCAACCTTATTTGCCGCAAGGCCTTCATGAAGCCCCTGAATAACTGGAATGGCTCCGCCTACCGAAGCCTCAAAATAAACCAGCTTTTTGTATCTTCGCGCTGTAGAAAATATTTCGTCCCAGTGTTTTGCAATAACTG
This sequence comes from Elusimicrobiota bacterium, assembly GCA_026388075.1. Taxonomy (NCBI): domain Bacteria; kingdom Pseudomonadati; phylum Elusimicrobiota; species Elusimicrobiota bacterium. The sequence continues at coordinate 4,244 of JAPLKN010000116.1, read as the reverse complement.
CCTTGTTTGCCGTAACAATATTTTTACCGGATTTTAGAGATTCCAATATTATTGTGCGGGCAGGCTCGTACCCGCCGATAAGCTCAACTACAATATCTATGTCCTCCCTTTTTATGATGTCCTGATATCTTTTGCAGTAAATTGCTTTTTCCGCTATTGGAAACAAATCGCATATCGCCATTAATTCAATAGGAGAACCAACTCTATGCTCAATCTGAGTTTTGTTATTCTCAAGAATTTTCACCACGCCTTTCCCGACGTTTCCATAGCCGACAATAGCAATTTTTATTTTTTTCATTGTTTTAATAACTCCTTCAATCTTAAAGCCATATCATGAAACCTGTTATCGTGAGTGACAAGCGCGATGCGAATATATCCTTCGCCGTGCTGGCCGAACCCTACCCCGGGAGCTAAAACCACGCCTTTTTCCTGAATAAGTTTTTCGGCAAAAGCAAGCGATCCCATTTTTTCAAATTTCGGAAGAAGCTTTAGCCAAACATACATCGTGCCTTTTGTTTCTTCGCAAGGCCAGCCGATTTTATTGAGCTCGCTTACAACCTTTTTCATTCTGCGTTCATATATCTGAGCTTGTTCCCTAACACAGTCCTGAGGCCCTTCAAGCGCTGCTGCTGCGGCAAGCTGAATAAATGTCGGCGCGCCGTAATCAAGAAACGATTTGAATTTTTCCAAAGGGCCTATAAGATTTTTTGAGCCGCATACCCAGCCGATACGCCAGCCGGCCATGTTAAACGTTTTGGAAAATGAATGAAATTCTACCGCGACATCCTTTGCCCCTGGAATCTCAAATATTGAAGGCGAAACATAGCCGCCGAAAGTCAGCTCGGAATAGGCATTATCATAAACCAAAAGTATATCGTATTTCTTTACAAAATCTATAACTTCATACAAAAAACTTTTATCTTCCACCACCGCAGACGTGGGGTTGTTAGGATAATTTAAGAAAAATAGTTTTGCTTTCTTCGCCACGGAAGCGGGTATCTTAGACAAATCCGGCAAAAACTTATTTTCTGCGGTTAAAGGTATATAATGAACTTGGCCGCCTGCCAAAATTACGCCGTTAAAATTTACCGGATAACAGGGATCTGAAACCAAGGCTATATCTCCCGGATTTAGGTAAGACATGCAAAAGTGGGCAACACCTTCTTTTGATCCCACCAAAGCAAGAATCTCCGATTCCGGATCAAGAGAAATATTAAAACGGTTCTGCATCCAGTTTGAAACCGCTTTGCGAAATCTCGGCATGCCTTTCGCCTGCGGATACCGGTGCGTTTTAGGATGATTTTTTACCGTGTCAACAAGCCTGTCTATGATATGATTGGGTGTCGGAAGATCGGGGTTTCCCATACCCAAATCAATCACATCAAGGTTTTTTTCGTACGCTTCTTTTTTTAGCGCGTTGATCCTTGAAAAAAGGTAAGGCGGCAGAGCTGATAATTTATCAGATGGTTTTATTTTGCTCATTTCTTCTCTCAATATATTCGGGCACAAATTTAGAATATTCCCGAAGTAAATAACATACGCCTAGGCAGGCAAGCCCGTAAGCTATTTCAAATCCTGACCACGTAAGCCACTGCTTTTTTGAAATAAAGTCCCATTTATGCGGGGAAAAAAGATTTGCCTCGGGTTCTCCCAAGAAAACATCGTAGAAACCTTTTAAGGACACTAAAATTCCCCAGCACAAAAAAATCCAGCCGGAAATTGTTAATAATCCTCTTATTTTAATCTTTTCCATATTCTGCCTTCAACCCGCCTTCGCTTAACATGTCGGCAATAGACACAGTTATTCACTGTATTGCCGCCACAGCTGCGGCGGGTTATCCGCCGTTTTCTGGTGTATTACTATATTTAGCTTTGCACTTTAATGATATATCCGCACTCAAGGGTTTCTCAGCATTTGCGGATAAAAAAACCCAAAGGCAATTATACGCAAAAATACTGCTTTGGAGAAACTGCGCCAATTTTACCTTTTGGGTTTATTATTGAATTAATTTTCGCAAAGTAGTCGTGGGCTTGAAAGAAACTTTCTTGCCGGCAGGCACAGGAATTATTTCTCCCGTTTTCGGATTTCTTCCCTGACGAGCTTTTCTTGGCTTTGACCTGAAAGAACCTAGGCCTGAAAGAGAAATTACATCTCCCTTTTTTAAGGCTTCCTGAATAACTTTTATCAGGGCTTTTATTGCGCTGTTAGCGTCGCCAAGATTAAGTCCTGATAAGTCTGAAACTTGTTTCACTACATCCGGTTTCTTCATATAATCAACCTCCCTAAATCTTGCAAAAGCAAGACCGGAACCCGCCACTAAGTCTTTGGCAAGCGGTTTAAGTCCTGATTTTTAATTTCAATCCAATAGCCGCAATTTGATGAATTGCTTTAATTTATAATACATTTTTTAAAAAATGTCAAGCGGGATATTTTTTCAGTAAAATATTTCTGTTTTAAAATACTTTAAAAATAAGAAGAAAATCATAACATTATTTGGAAAATTTGACAAAATTTTAAAAATAATGTAAATTCTTATCCCAATAGTAACTTATAGCAACTTGAGGCGCATCGCAATAAAGCAGAGCTTGCCTGTTACTAATCAGATTTAAATCGTAAGGCAAAAATATGAAAATATCGACCTTAGTGATGTTTTGCATTTTTGTTCCCGTATTAGGCTCGGTATTGCTTCCTATTATAGGAAAAATATCAAAGCTTTTTAGGAATATTTTTTCGTTAATTTTTATATTAGTTTCTTTAATCACCTCTTTTTTAATGCTCCCCCAAGTTCTATCCGGTAATATCGCAACAATAAACATCCCTCTTCCATTGGGTTTCGATTTCGTTCTAACTGTGGACTCTTTAGCAGTTTTTATGGCAATTGTTTCTTCTTTAATAGGTGCTATTATAGTTTTTTATTCATTTGATTATATAAGCCATTATGAATATCAAAGCGAATATTATTTCCTGGTAATTCTTTTCCTTGGCTCAATGATGGGGATAGTTTTTTCGGCTAACCTTATATTGCTGTATGTTTTTTGGGAAATTACGGCAATCACTTCTTGGAGATTAATAGGTTTTTTCAGGGAAAGATCCTTTGTTTTAAAAGCCGATAAATCATTTTTAGTAACTATGTTCGGGGCGCTGATGATGCTTGTCGGTTTCATCATTATTTATCAGCAGACAGGTTCTTTTAATTTTCAGGATATAAAAAATTCGCTAGCCTTAAATCCTCTAACTGATATAGCTGTAGTTTTAATACTTTTCGGAATTCTATCTAAATCTGCTACTTTACCGTTTCACACTTGGCTTCCGGACGCAGGTGTCGCGCCTTCCCCGGTCACTGCCTTACTTCACGCTGCAGTCCTTGTTAAAATAGGAGTTTATGTATATGCACGGCTTTTTATTGCGACTTTTACCATAAATGAGATATGGCATACCGTGATTCCTATTATTGCCGGCGCAAGCGCGCTCGTCTCCGCAGGAACTGCTTTAATTGAAACTGACCTTAAAAGAATTATAGCTTTATCAACTGTAAGCCAGATAGGCTTTATTTTACTCGGACTTTCCATAGGAAATCAGATAGGAATAGTAGGCGGTTTGCTATATATATTGATGCACGGACTGGCAAAAGGCGGGCTCTTTTTATGTGCGGGTATAGTTGAACAAAACGCCAAAACCAAGGATATAACAAAAATGGGCGGGCTTATACAGACAATGCCTATAACGGCAGTTTCCTTTCTCTTGTGCGCTTTCTCTATAATGGGTATTCCTCCGTTCGGGGGATTCTTTTGCAAATATTTTGTTATCACCGGAGCCGTAACCAGCAATCAACCATATATAGCGTTAACCTTTATTGTTGGTGCATTCTTAACTTTAATATATCTATTCAGGGTTTTTTCAATGGTTTTTCTTGGTGAACCGAAAAATTCGTTAGCCAAAGAAAGTACGCCAATTATGGTTTCAAGTGTTGCAATGCTTGCTTTTTTGTCTTTGATAAGCGGTGTCTATATAAGTTATATCTACAATCCCATTCAAATAACAGTTACGCAGATGTTGACTTTACTGAAATAAAATGAACCTCCCCGCAGTCCGCCCAGGGCGGACGGGGTATCAGATGTTCCCCTCTTTGAAAAAGAGGGGTGAGGGGAAAGTCTTTGGACCGAGCCTGCGAGCGAGGAAGATTCAATAACGTCAAATCCCTCTCAATCTCCCTTTTTCAAAGGGAGAAGTTATTGGTTACCCC
>JAPLKN010000115.1 GCA_026388075.1 Elusimicrobiota bacterium | reverse complement strand
TGAGCTCAGCCGAAGTCCGACCTTGAGCTTGTCGAAAGGGAGTCGAACTACTATGCTTTACTCCTTCGACTCGCTCCGCTCGCTCAGGATGGTTCGACAGTTTAATATTTTTCAAAAGAAAACTCCCTTCCAACCAGCTCGTGGTGAGGGCTTCGACTGAGCTCAGCCGAAGTCCGACCTTGAGCTTGTCGAAAGGGAGTCGAACTACTATGCTTTACTCCTTCGACTCGCTCCGCTCGCTCAGGATGGTTCGACAATTGGTTGCTTAATCCCCAAATAAGAATCCCCTCATTTCGTCTCGTGGTGAGCGGACCGAACGAAGTGAGGGGAGTCGAACCATTGCGGGGAGAGTCCTTCGACTCATTATATTCGCTCAGGACTATAAAACTTTAAAAGAAAAACTCGCCCCACGGTCTCAAATATTGAGCGAGCGAAGCGAGTCGAAATATTGCGGGGAGAGGATTTGAACCTCTGACCTTCAGGTTATGAGCCTGACGAGCTACCGGGCTGCTCCACCCCGCGATTATTAAAAAGGGTTGTTATAATACCAATTCCGTCGAATTTTGTCAAATTGCTTATAATTAAATTCTTCACGACAAGGCAATTCATTTAGTTTTGCTCTTTGGCGGTGTCTGCCTATATTTTTCCCATAATTTCATGTAAGTAAAATAGGCGGGCCTTAATTGGCGCAAAAAAGGGCTGAGTTTCCCTTTCCCCTGACTCGTTATTCCCATAAATTCTTCATAGCTCCATCCATCTAGAAACGGCGCGCCAAACTGAGGCACTTTATCCTGAACGTCCGGCAAAAATTTGGGCGGCGGGCCTGCCTTCCACCATTCATCAATCCATTCAAAAATAACGCCCCCAAGCGCATTTCCTTCTCCGCTGCCCGAAAAATTACTTTCGATATCAATCCAGTTACCGCGGTGATAGTCGGCCTGGCCTTCCTCGGCGCGTTTCCGATTCCACAATTTGTGAAATGCGGAACATCCGTATTCCGTTATTAAAACCGGCCTGTCAAAAGCGTTTTTTACGTCCCAAAATAGATTGCCAAAACCCTGCTCTCCGCGATATGAATTGCACCCGAACACATCAACTTCAGGCGCTTTCTGGGCGCAGATATCAAGGTAGAGAAGGTCGCCGTTAGATACAGCGACCGGCCTTTTTTCGGGGTCTAAAGATTTGATCAAAGCTGCAGCTTTATTCACAAATTCATAATAAGCATCGGGCTGCTGTTTTGCTCGGCATCCTGAACCGGGAGTTTTTCCGGGAATGCCTGGAATACCGTAATTGTTTTCATTTCCTAAAACCCACATTAAAATATACGGCTGGTCTTTGTATTTTTCAACCATTTTTTTTACGCTATCAAGCATGTTCTCTTGCTGTTGCGGATCCGTATAGTCAGTTCCGGAATACCATTCAGCGCCTGAACCCGTAGCATACATGCCCAGGAAATCGCCCATAAGATACATGAACCCGTAGTTTTTATATCCATTCATCAAAAGTTCATTATTGAATCCGCCGTGATGGTATAACCGCAGAGTATTGACACCCATTTTCTTCATTAGTTTGAAATCGCCAACAGTTTTTTCGGTTTTGTCGCGGAGATTATTCCTGTTTTTGTCAACAAAAGCTTCATAAGCACCATCAATAATTCCGTTCTTGTTATTATCAGCCCACATCCAGTCTTTTGAAGGATTAAGCGTACCTGTATCCGGGCTTAAACCCACTTTGTTGGGAGAATATGCCATGCCGCGGATGATATATGGCTCTCCGTCAACAAAAAGCGTCCATTGTTTATTTGGCCACTGTGCGAGTTTTACCCTTCCTGTGCCAGTAAGTTTCACTATTTTGAGCTTAGAAAAATCCACCTTTGGTTCTGGAAATTCTTGAGGGCTTCCTCGAACAATCTTTCCGGGATTAATAATAAAAATGTCATTTCCTCTGCTCGCATCAAAACTGTTTAGAACATATATAGAAGCCTTTTCCAGAAGAATCCCTAGTTCGGGATGTTCTCTGCAGAGGTATCTGATTTTATTTATCGCGACAGGCCCGATATACCATACCGTTCCCCAATATGTTACCCCGCTGGACCTAGGGAAATGAACCGCAATCGCATAATATGCTTTTATCGCGCGCAGCAGATCTCCCGACCGCTCGAGAGCAAGTGCCGTGTAATAAAGTTTTACACCCGGATCATCTTGAATAGTTGCCCATTTATAAAAATTAAGCTGAAAATTGTCTGTATTTACATAATCCCACTGGGTTCCTTCAAGTTTTCCTTCTGCCTTCGCTTCTTTATATTTCGGATCCTGCAAAACGCTTTGAACATTTGGAAATATTCCTTCCCCGACCGCTTTTTTCAAGCCCGCAGGATCGGCCATTTTATACGCATAAGTATTTTTGCCAACGTCAACAAAAGTCCCATATTTTTCATAATCAACGATATCTTCACTACCCTTGTCATATAGTTCAAATGTTGAACTCAAACAATATGAAAAACATCCCGAAAAAAGAAGAACAAGAATCAGAGTCCAGCACCTTAAAAACATCTCTTTCTCCCGTTTATACATTATGAGTGGGTTTGGCAAACTACTCTAACATCTTATCGTAAAAATCCAGATACTTATCTTTATTTTCACCATCTCTGAGTTCCATAGCCGATCTGGGATGTTCATTTAATTGTCCGGTTATCATGTAAGGTATGCTGTATCCCCAATCAATATTTTCACGCAGAGGAACAAAAAGGTCTTCTATACATTTTAGTACCGGTCTAAGATCATATGCGGGATTTTTAAGAAATCCTAATAAAATTTCAAGGGAACAGTTACCTGCTCCGCGCCCGAATCCATTTATAGTTGAATCAACCCGGCTGGCACCCCATATTAACGCTTCAATAGTATTTGCGAAAGCCAGCTGCTGATTATTGTGCGTATGTATTCCTATCTCTTTTCCGCTACCTTTTAAAATTTTATTGAAATGGCCCATTAATCCCCGAATCTGCTCAGGATAATATGCGCCAAAGCTGTCAACAATATAAACAACATCTACAGGACTCTTGGCAAATAGTTCCAGCGCTTCAAAAAGTTCGCTTTCCGGAACCACTGAGACTGCCATCAAGTTAACCGTTGTTTCATATCCTTTATCGTGGGCATCTTTTACCATATCTAGTGCGGTCGGTATTTGATTTATATAAGTAGCAACTCTAATACAGTCCAAAACGCTTTTTTGTTTCGGCAAAATATCCGTATGGTAGTCAGTTCTTTCAGCATCCGCCATAGCGCAGATTTTAAGCTGTGATTTTTTGTCACCAATAATGCGCCTGATATCTTCTTCATCGCAGAATTTCCATGCACCGAATTTGTCTTTTGCAAACATCTTTTTTGACGCTTTATATCCAAACTCCATATAATTAGCGCCGGCTTCAATGCAAGTATTGTAAATTCGTTTAACAAAATCATCATCAAACTGATGACTGTTCATCAATCCGCCGTCACGGACGGTACAATCAATAATTTTGATATCCGGCCGATAGGTAATCAGCGATCCTTTTGTTTCCTTGTATTTTCCTTTTACCATAGCACCGTCCTTTACGAAGAAATAAAAACTTCAAATATAAGAAAATAAATAATCATAACAATAAAACCTAGCGGTACTCCGTATTTAGCCCATTGTTTACTCTTTATTCCAAGCCTTCCCGCAGAAATAATATTTGGTATATTTCCCGGGATAAGCATCCCTCCGGCTATTAAAAGCCCCATTAACACATATTTAATCTGCAGCAACGACATTTTGGGGCTGATTTCCGCCGCGGACAAGGTTGCATTGTCCATTACTGCAGACAAAATATTTATCCAATATAACGCGCCCCCGGGCAAATGAATGATATACTTATCAATAATCGGCTTAAACCCCGCTCCCAAAAATATTAGAGCCATAATAAAAAGATATACTTTTCCTCCGCGAATAAAAATATCTTGTATTTTCTCGTTGGTTTTCTCATGAAGTCCACTTTCGTTTTTTTGACTCGTATCTTTCAAGAAGAATCCCAAGATGCTGAAAAATAAAATTCCAGGAATAATAAATTGTCCCGCATTTCTTAACAGAAAGAAAAAATCCGCATAATAGGGCCCCCCTCGTAATTTTGCAATCATAATTGTTGAAAGCGGCTCGCCTATAGGGGTCAACGCAGCGCCAAACCCGATTGAGAAGCATCCAAGAATTACTATTTTTATTTCTAATCCCTTTTGGTATTTTAAAACGCTGATTATTTCAACTAAAAGTATTGCGGCCATAATTGCCGTAATAAAACTTGAAAAAAGGCCTAAAAACAAAATTAGTGAAAATGTGAACCATTCCCTTCCAAGTGATTTTTCTATCCCTGAAATATATTTTTCAATTTGTTTTTTAAAAATAAAAACAATTATACCGACAACAACTACGGCTAAGGTTATCATAATGGGTTCAACAAGCGCTTCTTTTACAAGCCGAAAAGACCACATTTTTTCATTATTCCAAAAATGCGAAAACGTAACTGCAAGTATTCCCATGAAAAAAAGAAATGCCTCAAGATTTTTTTCAATAAAGTGAACAGTTATAGGCAATACTAAAACCAAAATAATAATTATAATCAGGCTGACTTCCAACATATTAAATCCTTTTTTAATTAAAAAGTCATCGCGAGCCCGAAGGGCGCGGCGATCTCAATTCATCAAACACTGAGATTGCTTCGTCGCAAACTGCTTCCTTTGTGTCTTTCTGCCACAAAGGCCCAAAGGCGCGCAATGACGTTTTCAAGATTCAAACGGAATTATTATCCTTAACCAACTTCCTTCAATATTTCCGGGATGTATTCTTCCATGCCGATTGCCATAATATGGACGCCATCGGCAAACTTTTTCAGCTCTTTAATAGTTTCTGCGCAGATTTTTATTCCTTCCTTCAGAGGTTCCTTTGAGGATTCTATCCTTTCAGCAACTTCTTTAGGGATACTAACTCCGGGAAGATTGCCTAAAAATTTAACAAACTCAGGCGATTTTAAAAGTGTTACTCCCGGCAAAACCTTTACGCCAAAGCTTTTTACCTTGTTGTAAAATTCCTTAAATTTTTGAACATCAAACACAGTTTGTGTCTGAAAAAACTTTGCCCCGGCTTTGGCTTTCTTTTCCATCATCATTATTTGAAGCTCAACCGGATTTGCCGTAGGATTAACAACAGCTCCTACACAAAATTCCGGCGATCCTTTTAGTTTACCGCCTGAAAGGTCGGATCCGGATTGAAGAGTTTTTACGGCATTTAGAAGCTGGATCGTATCAAGATCATAAACACCTTTAATATCTTTATATTCTCCCACGCTCGGATGGTCTCCGCTGAGTATCAAAATATTTCGTATTCCTAACACATAGGCGCTCAAAAGATCTGACTGCAACGCAATACGGTTTCTGTCCCGGCAAGTCATTTGTACAATGGGCTCATATCCTTTATCTAAAAGTAAATGGCTAATCGCTATTGAACCCAACCGCATACAAGCGCGCTGATTGTCGGTCACATTTATTCCGTCAACTAAAGGCCCGATTATATCCGCCCGTTTCATAAGGACAGACGTATCCGTCCCTTTCGGAGGAAACAGTTCCGCCGTAATAACAAATTTATTCTGTTTAAGTTTTTCGCAGAGTTTGGACATCTTTTTACTCGCTCAATTCTATTTTATTTTGTTGAAACTACTGGGCGGGGAGGGAATTGAACCCTCACGGTCCGTGAGGACCTCAGGATTTTAAGTCCTGTGCGTCTGCCAGTTCCGCCACCCGCCCGCTAACGACAGTTACCAGTGACCAGTTATCAGTTACCAGTAAAGACAAAAATAAAAAATCAAATCTAAGGAACAGCCGACAAAGTCGGCTCGTGGAGTTTACCCTGAGCGAAGCCGAAGGGCCACCCGCCCATACACTACAGTTCAAAAGTTAACCAGTTCACGAGTTCACAAGTTAAAAGACACGACATAAAAACAAGGAACACCCAACGAAGCTGGGTTGTGGAGTTGATCCCGTAAAAGAGCGAAGCTCTATACGGGATCACCCCGGCGATAAAACAGTACTTAGTCAATAGTACTTAGTACTTGGTAAAAACAACTACGCCAAACTACCAAGGAACTCAGGATGAAACCCTGAAAGCCCTTTATTCAAAAGTGTTTTATTATACAATATGTTTTCACTTATGGTCAAACCAGCACTATTGTCTTCATCTTCTTCTGGTGCCCAAAAAGTGTCCGGTCGGTTGCCCAAACTATCAATCATGTCTTGACTGTAAGAAGATAAGAGATGGCCTGTCCAAATGGAAAATCAGATTATATTTTTGCAATACTTATTATTATGAGCTAACTTTTTGTTACAATCATGGCTAATTATAAATATTAATTCTATTTAGGTTGTTCTTCCAAATACGGATAATCTTGATTAAATTCAAGCTTTCCTCTGTCGTCATAACTTTTGCGGTTAATGAGACTATCATTTTTATACGTGTCTACTTGTGCCGGTGTTTCGCTATTATACTTGGAATATAAAATAGAAGTTCCATTTTTCTTGCCGTTCTTATAACTGGTTATTTCCAAGATCTTTCCATTTTCATTAAATGATTTTGAAAGTCCGTCTATTGCGCCTTTTTTGTATGGAATTATGCTTTTGGGAAGTCCGCTTTCATAATATTCTTCATGAATACCGTCTTTCACATCATTGATATATAGGCCCTTACTCATCAGGGTGCCATTGTTATAGTATTCTTTTATCAATCCGTTTTTTTTGGAATTGTTATAAGTGCCTTCAAATTCCAGATTGCCGTTCTTGTGGTAAGTCTTCGAAGGACCGTCTAAAACCCCATTCTTATAGGTTTCTTCCGACTTAAGAAAATTCAATTCAGAATAAGTCTTTACTACCCTGTCGAATTTGGCCATTTTATAAGTCCCTTCTCTGTCCGGACTCCCGTCATTTCGATACTCTTTGAAACTGCCGTTAAGCTCTCCGTTCAAATAATTATACTCTGCTTTTATTTTCTCATTTCTGTAGTATTCCTTATACGCTCCGTTCAATTTACCATTTTGAAAACTGCATATTAGTTGTGTGCTCGGCGATTCCGGAGAGTTCTCAAAATCAAAGTAATTTACCGCTGAACCGTTGAGTTTCCCATTCACAAAATTCTTTTTGGCCATTATGTTTCCGGATTTATAATATGATACGGTTTCGCCTTGCAGTTTCCCATTTACGTACGGGAATGATGATTTGATCTGTTCTTTTTTAAAATACGTTAACACATTTCCCTGGATTTTCCGGCCGGCTATCGGAATCTCAAGGATTCCGGATCTATCCGATAGTTCCTCCTGCCATATCTCAGTTTCACCCTGAACAGACTGTTCAGGTACTTTTCCGCGGTATTTTCCATCTATCAATTTATTGCCAATAGTAGAAATATTTATTTGAAAATCATCCGGTTTTTGAGTTGCTTTACCTATTACGTTCTTATCTTGAAGAAATACAATATTTTCCGCACCTTGGTCATCCATGGAAATTTCTAAAGTTAAGTTTGAATCCTTCGCCGGTTCACTATTTGTCTGTACCGGCAATTCTTTACAATAAATAATTGTATTACAAATAGAAACACATGACATTATTAAGAATATTCTTTTCATTAATTCTCCTCCCTGCGACTTCCTTAGTTATCTTAAATGGAGTCCCGCTTTAGCGGGGCCAATTCCCTTTTCATTCTATACTTGGTTTTGATAATTATATATATTTAATTTGGGGAAAGAAAGCCTCTTATTATTCTTGGGGATAGGTGAAAATGACATCCATAATTTAGGGCATCGCTGGGAAATTTGTGGTGTCCAAAAAGTGTCCATATGAGGTTCAAATTCGTTAAAATTGGTTAAAAGAGGTTAAACTAAGATTTGATTGATTTTTTGGAAGGATTGTTATTTTCCGTCGGCAAAATTTTCTCCGAAATGAACCTCAGCCCAGTCCGCCCCGCCACAGGCGGGGAATAGTCAAATTTAAGAAAGTAAAGCCGGGCACGGATTTACTGAATTAGTGAAGCAGTGCCCTTCCGAAACTTTAGTGAAGGATGGCCTGACACAGATTCCTCACTGTTAAATATAAAGACCCCTTTCCCCCCTTTTTCTTTCTTATATCTTTTCCTTGAATTTCTTTTCCTTGACAATCTTTTCCTTGACTATCTCTTCCTGGACTACCTCTTCTGCCTCGGGCCCATGTATAGAACACACCATCTGCGTCTGATATGCTTCGCTGTTCTGGGGTTCGGAGACCCACGCATAAACCCCGCCGGACGGGCACTTCGGCCTGGCTGTAAGAAAATTGCCATCAACAAGCTCCTGCATTGAATTTGAGTGCCGCTCCTTTTCATATACATACCGCTGCTCGGTGCGCTCAATAAGCCGCAAGGTGTAAAAGCATGCTTTTTCCGCTGCTATCTGACGGCTCCGCAAATAATTCAGCGTCAGAACACCGCCGGCTAAAATACCGATTATTACTATCACTACCATCAGTTCAACTATGGTAAACGCTTTGTTATTAAGCAGTTTCATTCTATTACCTCACTTGTTTTCAAACTGCTGCTGCTCGGCTTTTGCCGCTATTATTCTGCCTGCGGCTGAAACCATGTTGTATTCATTTTTCTTTTACAACGGGAGCGCCGCTGCGCACCTCAACGAAAATATCCCTCACCCCGTGCGTTTCCGGCGATGGACAACAAAAAATATTTTTCCCGTCAAGCTCCTTAAAAACATACTCTTTCCCGCTCCCGGGACACACCAGGAACGGACTTAGATATTTGACGACAATCTGCCCGTCTTTATAAATAGCGTCCATTGAATCCGGAAAATTACCGTGCGAAGTATAGTAAATATCCACAGCCCTTCTGATCTTCCAAAGATTACCAATGCACAGATTCATTTTGGGATCTTCATGTGCGGGACGCCCTAGGGCCCAATACCGCGGCCCTTGAAACAACCTGCTCTGTCTTACGGTTAAATATGCCATATATGTCATTAAAGCCGCGACAACAAAAACACCCACGGCCGCTGCCGTGCGGACAAGGAATTCCTTTTTTCGCTTTTTCAAAGCAGCTAAATGAATGTCCTCTTCCTGTTTTTTCCGCCTTGCGTCAAAATCTTTCAGAATATCTCTGACAGTATCTTCTCTGCCGGCATGCCTTTCGTCTTCATTCATTTATCTCTTTTCCTCCGTTTTATCAGAATCTCTATTCTTTTAAAAAGCCTGTCTTTATCATAAGGTTTCGTGATGTAATCGTCGGCACCGGCATCAAAACCTTCAATCTCGCTCTCCTTATCCTGCTTGGCCGTCAGCATTATTATTGGGATACCCGCCGTCTCAAGATTAGCCCGCAGTTCTTTGACAGCGGAAATTCCATCCATAATAGGCATCATCAAATCAGTAACGATAATATCCGGAGCTTCCATTGTGGCTAGTCTGACAGCCTCTCTGCCGTCTATTGCCTGAAGAACATCGTAACCGGCATCTATTAGCCTCTGTGCAAGAATAAGCCTTAAGTCATTCTCGTCGTCGGCAATAAGGATAAGCGGCTTTTCTCTTTTTACTTCTTGGCGGACATCTTCCTTTAGGCATTCTTCTTTTATGGGCAGATCTAGTAATTGAGCCACCTCTTCCAAAGTGGTAATTCCCCGAATGACCTTCTCTATACCCGCCTCAACAAGCGTCCTCATTCCCTCATCTCTGGCCTTCTTCACTATTTCTGTTTCCGAAGCGCCTTTGCTCACCAAGCTCCTTATTCCATCTGTAAAAATAACCATCTCGCAAATGGCTGTTCTGCCATAAAAACCCCTGAATCCGCATTTACTGCATCCGCTGCCATGATAAAATTCTTTTGCTTTATATACGTCTAAATATATTTTGTACTGTTTTAATAAATCCTCTTGCGGAGTATACTTCTCCCTGCAATGGGGGCATATCGTTTTTACCAGGCGCTGGGCTAAAACAAGGTTAACAGACGATGCTAAAAGGTACAACTCAAGGCCCAAATCACGAAGCCGGGTAATGCAGGCCACGGCGCTATTGGTATGCAGGGTTGAAAACACCATATGCCCGGTAAGTGCCGCCCTAAAAGCTATCTGAGCCGTATCCAGATCCCTTATTTCTCCGACAAATATAACATCGGGATCCTGCCGCAAGATGCTTTTTAGGCCGTTGACAAATGTAATATCCTTTTTCGCGTTAACTTGTATCTGGGTCACGCCTTCTACCAAATATTCCACGGGGTCTTCTATAGTTATTATATTCCGTGCCTCATTTTTCACTTCGCTGATGGCAGCGTGAAGCGTGCTTGTTTTGCCGCTGCCGGTCGGGCCGGTCACCAGGATCATCCCCTGCGGGCGCTTTATCTCTTCTCTGAATTTCTCCAAATCCTTTCCCTCAAAACCTATTCCGTCAAGATTAACTCCCGCATGCATCCTTCCCAGTATCCGAAGCACTACTTTCTCGCCATAGTATGAAGGAATGATAGATATCCTAATATCCACCTTTTCTTTATTTATCATAATAACCGATTTTCCATCAAAAGCTTTTCGTTCTTCTGTAATATCCAAATTGGATATTATCTTTATCCTCCTGACGAGAAAACCATGCAAACCCGCGGGTATCTTCACTATATTGCGGAGTTCTCCGTCGATCCTGTAGCGAACTGAGCTGTATTCACTCTGGGGTTCTATGTGTATATCACTGGCCCTGTTATTGACAGCATCAACAAATATAAACTCAACCAGTCTAACCATGGGTGAGGCGTCAGCACCATCGCCGCCATTCCCGCCTTTATCTCCCCGGCCCTCATCCCGTCCACTTACCGCTTCCATCTTTGATCCGACAACCGCGTTCTTCAGAAGATCATAAAGACTCTCGTCAGAATCGTACACTTTTTCGGTAAATTTATTTATATCTTCTTTCGTTGCAAGCACAGGAACGATCTGGGAACCCGTCAAGCTGCTTGATACATCTATGGCATCAATATCTTGAGGGTCGCTCATGGCGAGGATAGTTTTTCCATCTTCTTTACGCAGAGGCAATACTCCGTATCTCTTTGCTTTTTCGTACGGAAAAGCCTTTATGACCTTCTTATCAAAGACCTCCCCGTCAAGGGAGACTATCGGCATTTCAAATACTTCTGACGCTGTTTTTATAAGGTCTTCGTCACTAATAAATCCCATATCCACAAGCAGCTCTTGCAACGGTTTTTTGGCTCCGATCTGCTTTTCTCTTGTTTCGGAAAGTTGATCTATCGTAATAAAGCCTTTCTCCATAAGCTTGTCAATAAATATCGTCATTAACGATCACCTCGTAAAGGGGTCAGGTCTTGCAATGCGACAAATTTAATTCCCTTTTTTTATCCCGGCTGTATTATTCCTCTTTGCCATCCGAACTACAAGGTTAAGAGTGAGACAGGTTAAGGTTGAGAGAAACATTCAAAATTAACTACGAGATCCCGGATCCCTCCTGAGGCGGGCAGGCAAGCCCGGGATGACAGATTTTTCCGGATTCCTGCTTCCCAGACTGTGTCATAACTGTAGTTGCCGGTGTCTTTGCGACCCCGCACAGAAGAAGACTGTGTCAGAACCGCCTTTTTGGTAGCCACCCCGCTTGCGGGGCGATTTGTCTACGACGGAAAACGCAACCTAAAGGTTGCGGCTACAATGAACATCCGCCCAGTCCGCCCCGCCACAGGCGGGGAATAGTCAAGTTCAAAAATCCACATTATGACACAGTCTCTCCGCAGGAATGGCAACAACATCGGAACCGTAATGAGCGCGGCGCTATTATTCATTCAAGATTCTTTTCACTTCCTGCAGCAATTCTTTGACTTTGTAGGGTTTCAAAATAAACCCGCTCACCCCGATTTCTTGCGCCGTTTTGCTGGCCGGGAGAGCTTCAACGCTCGCGGTGAATATCACTATTGGGATGTCTCGTATCGCTTCACTGAGTTTTGCCCTGTGGCAAACCTCATATCCGTTAATCCCGGGCAACATCACATCCAAAATCACCATATCCGGCTTTTCCGTTTGCATCATATCCAGCCCGGACAGCCCGTCCGCAGCTTGTACCACGGAATATCCTTCCATTTCTAATCGGGCAACCGCCACTTTAATAAAATCCGGTTCATCATCAATAATAAGAATTTTTTTTGCCATATTACCCTCTTCTTTCCATTATCGGCAGCGTAAACGAAAAAATTGTGCCTTTGCCAAATTCTGACTCCGCCCAAATTTTCCCCCTGTGTTGTTCTATGATATTCCTGCTAATAGCAAGGCCCAGCCCGGTCCCTCCGGTTTTTCTTTGGTTGCCGGCAGAGATTTGCTCAAATTTGCCGAAGAGTTTATGCATATCTTCATTTCTGATGCCTGGCCCTGTGTCAGAAACAGAGACCTTGATGACATTATCCATCTTTTCCGTTTTGATAGCAACCACTCCTTTTTCCGTGAATTTAATGGCATTGTTCAAAAGGTTCGTTAAAACCTGCAATATCCTGTCACTGTCAAAACTTATTTTGGGCAGATTCTCCTCTATTTCCATCTCTAACCGCAATCCTTTTTCCTCGGCGAGGCGCAGCATCGCAGACCAGATATCCCTGACAGCTTCATTAATGGCTCCTTCCTGCACATTAAATTTCATCATCCCGGCTTCCATCTTTTGAATAACCAGCACATCGTTGATCAAACGGCCAAGCCTGTCAACATTTCTTTTCGCCATAGACAAAAAATCCTTTTGTTTTTCGTTGCACTCTCCTAACGATCCATCAAGAACAATATTGATCCCCTCCATAATAACCCCAAGCGGAGTTCGCAATTCATGCGACACCATTGAAATAAAATCGGACTTTATTGCCACCGCTTCTTTCATCTCTTGTTCCGCTCTCTTCTCCTGGCTGATGTCGCGCACAGTCGCTTGCAGGATTACCTTGCCGCCAATTTCAAATTTTGAAAGCAAGACAGTTGCCGGGAATTCCGTTCCGTCCCTGCTCTTATGAACCCATTCAAAAAATCGCGAGCCTTCTTTTATTGCCAGCGCCATCATCTCCCGCGCTTTATCAGCTGACAAGGCGCCGTCCGGCTGATATTCCGGAGACATAACCCCCAGCGATTTGGAAATAAAATCATCTTCATCCTTACAAGCAAACATCTTGATGGCAGCGGGATTTCCGGACATGAATCCCGCCTCAGGTGAAAGTGTCATCATGGCATCTCTTGATTCGGTAAAGAGAGAGCGAAATCTTTCCTCACTGTCACGCAAAAATTCCTCCGCCAGCTTGCGCTCGGTAATGTTGCGGCTTAAACCAAGCAGGCCTACAACTTGGCCGTCAGCATCGCGCAGCGGAGCTTTTAATGTGTCCACAAGCGAACGAGTCCCGTCCGGGTAAGTGAGCCACTCCTCATTTTGAAGCGGCATTCCCTGATTCAACATGATTTGGTCCTGCTTGCGAAAAGAATCAGATACCTCTTTACTGAATAAGTCATGATCTTTGAAGCCGATAATGGCTGAGATATCTCGATTAACAAAGCGGGCAAACTCAGGATTGCAGCCAAGATACACGCCTTGTTTATCTTTGTAGAAAACTAGGTCCGGAATAGAATCAAGCAAGCTGGATAACAGAGCTGTCTTCTCCTTCAAAGCCTCCCGCACGCGATATTCCTCAGTTATATCGCGTAAAACCATCACCGTACCAATGACTTTCCCGTTAATGTCACAAATAGGAGCGCAGCTGTCATCAATTTGATGCTCCGTGCCGTCACGGGCAATAAGTAATGTGTGTTTGGCCATGAAGACGGTCCGGCCTCCGGCTATAACACTCGGAACGGGACTTTCTACCGCTTCTCGGGTTTGTGTATTGATAATATGAAAAACATCAGATATCGGGCGGCCCTTTGCCTCGGAACTGAGCCAACCCGTAAGCTTTTCAGCGACAGAGTTCAGGCTAATAATGTTCCCCTCCGAATCTGTGCTGATCACACCATCACCTATGGAGCGTAATGTAGCGCCTAAATAGTCCTCGCTCTCGCGCAGCGCCTTCTCCGCCTGCTTGCGCTCGGTGATGTCTATGGAATATTCAATCATCTGGACAACATTTCCTTCGCTGTTAAAAATGGGGTCTCCGTGCACTTCAAAATATTTTCCATTGCCGTCTTTATCATAGTGAATATGTTCTGTCATTACAGGTTTTTTAGTTCTCATTACTTCTTTCAGCGGGCAGATATGTTCTTCTGTGCACGGACTGTCGCGCCTATGCGTTAAAGCATAACAGGTCAATCCTTTGGACAAATCGCCAAACCCCGCAGCAGAATTGGCTATTTTAATCGTATAATCCTTTACATCTATAACATAGAAAGGATAAGTAAGGGATTTTAACACCTTTTCTAAAAACTTTCTTTGCTCATCTATCTTATCTTCTGCCTTTTTGCGCTCGGTAATGTCTCTAAAGATACCTAAGAGATACGTTTTTCCAGCCAGCGTTACAGGAGAACTGTTAACATCAGCATAAAAAACACTGCCGTCTTTTCTTTTCACCGGAAGATCTTTAGCCACTGCAATCTCTCCTCTTAGTTGCCTCTCAAACTGTTCTATAACATAGGGTAGATCTTCCTTGGGATGAATGTCTGTGACCCCTAACTTCTTCATCTCTTCAAGACTATAACCTAACATTTGACAGACTGAACTATTGCCGGTATAAAATTTTCTTGCCTCCAAATCTGCCAGAAGCATTCCGTCGTTTGCATTATCAAAAATGGCTCTAAATTTCTCCTCGGAACTCCTCAGCGCATCCGCCGCCTTCCTGCGTTCTTCTTCTATCTGTTTTATTTTAAAGAAGCTCGGTATTTCATACGCGGTGATCTTTTTTGCTAATTCCGGCTCTTTCTTTAGATATTCTCTTATATAGTCCTCTATCTTCGAAGGATGTGCCATTATGAAACGGCATACCTCATCCCCTTTTGCCTTGCACATTATTTCAGACGCGACCAGAGTTACTCCAAAGCTCTCCTCGCACCATCCCGAGGAATAACCCGCATTCATTACGCATACGGGAAAATTGCTCTTCTTATTTTTTTTCTCCCAGGCATCAGACTCAAACGAGAAAGGATGGTCGTATATAAGGTAGAAATTCTCATCCGCAGACGGCCTCGATTCAGGAAATATATCCACAAACGCCCAGCCAGAATATGAGAAATGAATCGGTCCTGCCGAAAGTTTCTCAATCGGGTCTTTTAGTTGCATCCTGTTATGAAAATTCTTGGCATCTTGTTTTCCGATAGTATGAGCAATATCAAAAAGAAGCTGTCTTGCTATGTTAATCGCCGCTTCCTCTCCTTGCTCTTTATATAGTTCCTTAACAACATCAAAAAAGTCCACCGACATAGAGGCGGCTCTTACCAGAATATACCGCTGGCCAAATATTTCAATCGTGCCTTTTGTAGGATCTTCTTTCCTTTCCTTGAAATATTTACTCACATACTCTTGAGCCTTTTCGAATATCGGCTCAAATTGCTTTGGCACCTTAACTGTATCCAGCATAGCTTACCTCGCATCTGTGTTAATCAGTTTTTTATCCGTGTCTATCCGTGTTATTTCAGCCTTTTTTCCAGTTCTCTAATTTTATCTTTCAGCTCCACCATGCGGAGATCCCTGCCAACTGCGATTTTATTAAACCTTTCAAGTTCCTCTATTTTTTTCTCAAGTTCCAGCTTCGTTTTTTTCTCCTGCGTTATATCTCGAACGGTCGCCTGCAAGACCTTCTTGCCTTCAAGCTCCATCCGTGTCAATAATACGGTGGCAAAAAATTCTTCCCCATTTGCCCTTTTATGTGTCCATTCAAAAAAATGAGACCCTTTTTTCATTGGCAATAGCCATCATTTGCTGCGAAAAGGGGTCAGGTCTTTACATTTAACATTGCGAATGATGTGCGCCAATCGTCTCTCTCACCGTTACATAATGCAAACCTAAACACTTTGCTATCTCCACCTATTTGTATCCGTATCTAATGTGTACTTCAACGATCCTTAAATTTGCATTATTCCCCGTCCGCGCGGCGGACTATGGTGTTACCTTGCTGATGTAGCCGCCCCCTCAAGGGTGCATTGAAATGAGCGCGGGCTAAAGCCCGCGGCTACCTCTGATACCGCCCCGCAGGGCGGATGTTAAATGTAAAGACCTGACCCCTTTTCTGACCCCTTTTCACCCCTTCCGTGTTTTGGAAGACTCTAAATTCAGGGCATCCCTGTACTTAGCAACAGTTCTTCTCGAAATATTTATGCTCTGACCTTTAAGGGCTGACTGGATCTCAATATCTTTTAAAGGTTTTCTTGTATTTTCATTCTCTACGAGCTCCTTTATCTTTTGTTTTATGTTCAGCGAAGAAACCGTTCCCAGATCCTGTTTAATTCCTTTCACAAAAAAACTTTTTAAGCTGATTAAGCGGTCAGGAGCCTGCAGATATTTATTGGAAACTGTTCTGCTTACCGTCGCTTCACTAATGAGAAGCGCATCCGCCGCCTCTTTCATGGATAATGGCTTTGCCGCGCCGGCACCCTCGTCTAAAAAATCCTTTTGCTTGTCAACCAAATATCTGCATACCCGATTAATGGTGTTTTTTCTCTGCCTAACCGCATCAATAACCCATCTGGCATGGGAAATATTTTTTCTGACATACTCTTTTGTGACAGGATCGGCTTTTTTATCTTTTAATGCGTTATAATAAGCGGAGCCTAAAGATAGCCTGGGCAAATCTCTTTCATTTATCTCAATGTCGTAACCGCCGTTGTTTTTATGAAAAATGACATCGGGTATTATCCATACGGCCGTATCTTCGCCAAAGACTGCCCCGGGCTTGGGGTTAAGATATGCTATTCTTTTTTTTGCTGACTCAACTTCTTCTGTGGTGATAGAAAGCGCTTTAGCTATTTTTTTAAAATTCCCTTTTCCCAGATCCTCTAAATACCAATAAACTATCTTGTAAATATGCTTATCGCCCTTTCCTAAGTTTATCAACTGAATAAGCAGCGATTCTTTCAGGTTGCGTCCGGCAACCCCAGCGGGATCAAATGTTCTTACAAGATTAAGCGTGTTTCTGGCTTTTTTCACGCTAACATTTAACATGTCCGTGATCTCTTTTATATCCACTTTAAGATAACCATTATCATCAATATTACCTATTATAAATTCGCCTATTCGCATCTGCTCTTCATCCTTTGCAAATGGAACAAGCTGCTCGCGCAGATGCCCGTAAAGATTTTCTTTTTCGGCACTTAGGCTCTCAAAATAACTTTTTCTCTCTTCCCTTATGTCTGACCTTTCGTTTTCTGAGCTAATATTAAACTCATCGTTCCCCGCTTCCTTCTTATCAACAAGCGCTGAGATCACCTCATCAAGCCGGCTTTCATCCTCATCTTTAGTCTCAGATACCGGCTCTTCCTCTTCAAGAAGCAGATTTTCTTCCAACTCTGCCTGCAAAAAAGTTTTTAAGTCCATAATGTTAAGCTGTAACACATGCATACTCAAGAGCATTTTCGGCGCAAGCATCATATTCTGAATACCTTCAGGCCGCATATCCATAGGCGCCATAAAAATCCTCCTTTATATAATGTTCATTGTATCTGACAGCTTTATTTCCGGAAAAGCGGAAAAGGGGTCAGGTCTTTACATTTAACATTGCGAAAGATGTAAGACAATCGTCCCTCTCACCGTTACATAATGCAAGCCTAAACACTTTGCTATCTCTACCTATTTGTATCCGTACCTAATATGCACTTCAACGATCCTTAAATTTGCATTATTCCCCGTCCGCCGCGCCTGCCCGCCTGTGGTGGGGCGGACTATGGTGTTACCTTGCTGATGTAGCCGCCCCCTCAAGGGTGCGTTGAAATGAACGCGGGCTAAAGCCTGCGGCTACCTCTGATACCGCCCCGCAGGGCGGATGTTAAATGTAAAGACCTGACCCCTTTTTCAAACTATTCTGTTTTATAGATTAAGACCCCGCGGCATTTGTAAGAACCTCCCTGTTTTGAAGGGAGCGGTTCTTCACCTGGTCCAGATCGGGATTCCTTCTCGTTGAAGGTCTGGATCTCGCCTTCGGCAGAACCGAGCATACTGACATATTCCTTTTTCTTTAATTTGGCAATCAAGCCTTCGGTCGCAATCACCTCTATGTTACCCTTGATGCACTCAATATGAATGTTCCTCGTCTTGGCATCCGCGCTAATATTAGTTATTGTGCCCCGAGGAAGTATGGTTTTCACGCCAACAGTAACAGCTTCTATGGTTCCCGATATACTTTTTACCGTTGTCGTTGTTATTCCCTTAGCCTCATTTAAACTCATCTGGGCGCGCTGGCCTGCATTAATAAAAATTGTTGTATTTCTTGAAATAATTCTTACCTGCCCTGTTATTACTTCAAAATCGGCCATCGCTGTCTTTGGGTCAATAGAAGCAGTAATGTTATCACCTGCCTTCACCGTAGCTACCGAGCCCCCGAGCACGATTTGGATGAAACCCTCTGACGGCTCTATCTTGATTCCTCCATTCAACACTTCTATTATTGAACCGGAAGGAATATCAGGTAAAACTTGGTGCGGTTCTATCACTAAAACAGTACCATCCGGTTTGGTAACACTGATAGTTCCGGTGCGGTTAAGGATAAGATCTTTAGCCGTTAAACTGCTC
This sequence comes from Elusimicrobiota bacterium, assembly GCA_026388075.1. Taxonomy (NCBI): domain Bacteria; kingdom Pseudomonadati; phylum Elusimicrobiota; species Elusimicrobiota bacterium. The sequence continues at coordinate 1,061 of JAPLKN010000115.1, read as the reverse complement.
TGAAAGAAAAAAAGCGCTAATGCCGCAAGCGCAATTAAGAGCACACTTTTTTTATTTCCCGATGTTTTCTTCATCGCTTCCTCCTGGTATAATGTTCATTATACCTGATTACACAGATTTTCACTCACAGATTACACAGATTAATACATAAACCTCTTTATTTGACAGCTTTTATTTCCGAAATTGATTAAAAACTCGTTTTAAAACCTCGATTTTTCCCCTGTTAATTCATCCCTTTGTTCCATCTGTGTAATCACTGTTTAATCTGTGTAATCAAGACATCCTAATCTTTATAGGATGTCTTTGTCTAACCCGCATAATAGCCGGGTGAATTTTATACCATAATATACTATATCATAGTATATTATATGGTATTCTTAATTTTTATGAGCCTTTACCGCACTATAATATGTTAAGTTATAATAAACTACTTGTCAAGTAAGCGAAGCAGGAAATGGTTTGGGAAAAAGGTTACCCGCTTGTGCCGTGTTAGCCCGCCACTGAATCTCTGGCGGACAGGCCCGAATTCCGTTCCAGGATAAGCCCTTCAACAAGCTCAGGGCCGATCCCGGAAATGAATTCTCATTCTTTTCCCTTTATGAATTTCCTAACTTTTTCATGGAGTCCCCACGGGCGTGCGACTTCCGCCATTCATTACAATGGAGTCCCGCTCTGCGGGGCCCGTGGTTTTCTAATCAGCGGGATAAAATGAAAATACCATTTACTCCGAAAGATTTCTTGCTGCCTTTGGGATGTTTTGTTATAGCCTACCGTGGGTTGCGTTTTTTCTTTGGAAGGGGCTTAGAACGAGGAGTGATCAAAGAGCCTTTTTTATTCTTGATGCGGCGCGGCCAATTACCGGTCATCTTCCACCAGTATAATGCATTACGCAGCTTTAACTCTTCATCTGTGATTTTAGGTTCCATAAAAAATCCCTCCTATTCTTTTGCTTACTTAGGGGGCCCTGAAAAACTCTGTGCCCCCCTTGATTACAGTGATTTTAAAAAGATTTCACAGATTAAGAAGACCTAAAATCTCTGCAATCTTGCCGTTATCTGTGT
>JAPLKN010000114.1 GCA_026388075.1 Elusimicrobiota bacterium | reverse complement strand
CGTATCAATTTATTATTTAATCCTTCTATTACTTTATTGATGTCAAAAAGACGGTTTTCTTTCGCGATCTGAGAGTGAAAAACCACCTGTAAAAGTATGTCGCCGAGTTCTTCTTCAAGGTTTTTCCAGTCCTTTTTGTTTATTGCGCTTTTTACTTCTTTTGCTTCAGAAAAAAGGTATTTAATAAGGCTTTTATGGTTTTGATGTTTATCCCACGGGCATCCTTTCGGCCCTCTCAAGATTTCCATTATTTTTACTAGTTCAAGAAAAAGTATTTCCGTTTTTTTTGATTTTTCCATATTATATTACATCTTTTCGGGCGCGCTTACTCCAAGAAGGGCAAGGCCATTTTTGATTATTTCAGAAACTGCTTTTACTAAAGACAATCTCGCCAAGGAAAGTTCTTTGTCGTCTATGTTTAAGACTCTGCAATTTTCGTAAAATCTATGAAAAATGTCGGAGGTTTCCATAAGGTAAGTTGTAATAAGATGAGGCGTAAGGTTTTCAATACAGGCCTCTATTACGTCGGGGAAAAAAATGAGTTTTTTAATAAGATCCTTTTCTTCTTTTGAGCGCAAAAGGCTGAAATCAGCTTTTAAAAAGTCGGAATCAGAGGCTAGCTCAAACCCTTTTATTTTATTAGCTTCAAGAAAAATAGAGTTGCATCTTGCGTGAACGTATTGAACATAAAATACCGGATTTTCAGAAGTTTTTTTCTTGGCAAGCTCAAGGTCAAATTCCAGCTGTGAATTAGGAGCCCTCATCATAAAGAAAAACTTGCAGGCGTCTTTGCCGACTTCTTTGATCACTTCTTCAAGAGTTACGAATTCTCCCGCTCTTGTAGACATTGCTACAGGAACTCCGTTTCTTACCAATGACACAAGCTGATAAAGGATAATAGAAAGTTTTGACTCGTTTCCTCCAAGAGCTTGAATGGCTGCTTTCATTCTGTTGACGTAGCCGTGATGGTCTGCTCCCCAAAGGTTAATAAGCTTGTCGTATCCGCGCTCAATCTTATTTTTATGGTAAGCGATATCCGAGGCAAGATACGTAAATCTTTCATCGCTTCTTTTTAAAACACGGTCCTTGTCGTCCCCGTACTTTGATGAAGCAAACCAAAGAGCCCCGTCTTTTTCATAAGCATAATTATTCTTTTTTAGCCAAACGCATAATTCCTCAACTTTACTTTTTTTACCGGAGCCGTCAGGCGCGATAGATGATTCCGAAAACCAGCTGTCAAATGTCACGTCAAAATCAGAAAGATCATTTTTTATCGTTGACACCATTTCTTTAAGAGCAATTTTTTTAAAATTTATTTCTTTGCTGTCAGATGAGATTAATTTTTTTGCAATATTAACGATATAATCGCCTTTGTATCCGTCTTCAGGGAAATCCAGTGGTTCGCCTTTAAGCTGCCTGTATCTGATTTCAAGCGATTTGCCCAGCATTTCAATCTGGTTCCCGACATCGTTTAAATAATATTCTTTTTCTACATCGTATCCGAAAAAAGAAAATATTCGCGCCAGCGAATCTCCGATTGCCGCTCCTCTTCCGTGCCCTATGTGAAGAGGCCCGGTGGGATTTGCGGAAACAAATTCTATAAGTATTTTTTTATCGTCAATATATTCTTTTCGTCCAAATTTGTCTTTTTCTTTTATAAGTTTTTTAAGCGTTTCAAAAAGTATATTTTCCGAAAGAGTTATGTTTAAAAATCCCGGGCCCGCAATAGTTAAAGCATCAATATATTTTTTTAAGGAAGAAGAAATTAATGATGCAAATATCTCTGCAATTTCTTTAGGATTTTTACCTGATTGTTTTGCAATCACTATGGCAATATTGGAGGCAAGGTCACAAGATATGTTTTTTGGAGGCTCGTAAAGAGTATAGTTCGGCAAGGCGCCGAAATTGTTTTCTTTTAGCCATTTAGAAAATAGGTTATCCAGTTCTTTTTTGATTACTTTTTTCATTTTTTTCTCGATTTGCTTTTGTATTCTACCAAAATCAAAAATAAGCGTCAAATAAAGCAATTTTTTAACTTTTTGCACATACAAAAAAGAATAAAGTCGCGGGGCTTTTCCGTCCTGTTTCGACAGGCTCAACATCCCGAGCAAAGTCGAGGGACTGCACCCCTGAATCACTTTTCTTTTCTTGCCTAAAGAAAAGTAATCAAAAGAAATGCACCCCGTGAGCTCCGCCGCGGCGGACTTCCGCATTCTTTATTTCAGGCGGTTTTTCAATGGTTCGGCAGGCTCACCATCCTGAGCTTGTCGAAGGACTCGTCCCTTCGGCTTCGCTCAGCCTCAAACACGAAAAACCGAAGGATTCCTTAAAAATGCTCGACTCATTGACGGCTCAATGGGGAAAAACACTTAACATAACTCCAAAGTTTCAAAATATAAGAAAACAGCCCGGCTATTATCAAAAAACGATTCAAAAGAAAATAAATTTCACAAATATTTCACTATTTAACTATGGATTTTTTTGCCTTTTATAAGTATAAGTTAAATGTAGCACTAAAGAAGCCTGCAAGTAATTAGATTATTGCGTAGAATTGGGGGAAATGATGGGATAATTAATAATTAATTAGCATAATAAAAAAGCCTTGACGATTTTGGTAAAACTTGTTATCAATGCAGTGCTGGGGGATTTTAGTAGGAATAATTTGCAGCTGGGGGGTTCTACCCATAGCGATATTTGCATCACGTTGGGCTAATGAGAATGTGAGAAATTATGAATACTGAAACTACCGTTATCATTCGCATATTAAAAACAGCGAAGAAAGGATTATTTTTATCCTTTGCTTTTTTGCTGTTTTTTTATTTATATGGCTACGCATATGATTCTACTCCACCTAATACAGTAATTGACTTGTCTGCAACATCCATGGATAACGGCGCGATAAAACTTGATTGGAGTTCTCCGGGCGACGACTACCTGGATATTCCTCTTTTGCCCGGCGCAAAATTTACAATTCAGTATTCAACATGGCCAATGCCGGATGTTTTTTGGTCTACAAGCTCTCCTTCGTCAATCACGAAGTCCACTTCTGGCGTAACTCCAACAAGTGCAGTTTCATATTTTCTAAAAGAAAAAATAACGCCAAACTCAACCTATTATTTTAAAATATGGTATGCGGATTCCGCGCAAAACTGGTCCGGAATTTCAAATACTGCTACAGCTTGGATGAGCGCGGATAATGAAGCGCCTGCGGCGGTAACTACTCTTTCAGCAACCGAAGGATCATTTGCCGGACAAATTATTTTGCGTTGGAATGCTTCCGGAGATAACAATTTGGATTATATGCTTCCGGAAGGGGCTCAGTTCGTAATAGGATATTCTACTTGGAGCGGTATTTCTTGGTCTACTTCGGCAGTTGGAAATATTCTAACCAGCGTATCAACATCAGGCGTTTCTCCGCAAGCTTTGGTAACGTATCTTGCCAGCGGGCTTACCACTGATCTGACATATTATTTCAAGGTGTGGTATGCCGATGAATGGCAGAATTGGTCTGATCCTTCAAATCTTGCCTCAATATGGGCCCCTTCGGACACAACGCCGCCGGCACAAGTTACAGACATAATTGCTTCACAAGGGACGGCTGAAGGAAGCATAAATTTAAATTGGAGCGTTCCCGGCGATGACGGTTGGAGCCAGACACTTAATGCCGGATCAGAATTCTGGATTAATTATTCTTCCTGGCCAGCAGGGGTTTCCAGGACTTCATCCCAAATAAAAGTTTCTACCTCGGGAATTGCCCCGTTAACAAAAGCTTATTATACGCTGACGGGATTAACTCCTAAATCAACATATTTTATCGGGATTTGGTATAAAGACCCTGTAGGAAACTGGGCGATAAATACTGAAATAGTTTCTTCTTGGGCACAGGCAATACCTCCAGCTTCCGTTAGCGATTTTACAGTTCGTTCTGGAATAATTCGCGGCCGGGCAAATTTAGCATGGTCAATACCAGGGGATGACGGTTTAAATCTTTCCCTTGCCCCCGGCTCTCAATTTAGAATTCAATACTCTACTTTTTCGGGAATAAGTTGGTCTAAAGATTCGGCTCAACTTTCTGTATCAACTCAAGGAGTGGTTCCGGGAACAGTAGTGAACTATACTTTGGACAGCCTTGATTTAGAGGCCACATATTATTTTGCTATTTGGCATGCCGATGAATATCAGAACTGGTCAGATATTTCAAATATCGTGTCAGCTTATATTCAGCCGGATATAGCTCCCAGCGCAGTCCGGGATCTTTCAGGAAGGACAGGAGACATTAAAGGAGAAATTGTCTTAAACTGGAGCGTCCCGGGAGATGACGGCGGATATACTACCCTTTTAAACGGATCTCAGTTTAGAATACAGTATTCAAAATTACAAAACATTCAGTGGCTGCCTTCTTTAGCACAGGTGATAGTGTCAACCTACGGTACAGCTCCCGGCACAAATGCTTCATATCTTTTGTCGTTAGACGTCGGAACCACTTATTATCTTCAAATTTGGTATGCGGACGAATACGAAAATTGGGCAAGCTCTTCCAATAGAGTCCAATGTTACAGCAAACCTGATTTAATTCCGCCGGCAGTAGTAACTAATCTTTCAGCAGTTACCGGAAATTACGGCAGTGAACTGGACTTGAACTGGTCATCTCCCGGAAACGACGGTTTGACCGGATATCTTCTTTACGGTTCAAAATTCAAAATACAGTATTCAACTTTTTCTTCTGTAGAATGGTCAACCTCATCGGCTCAGGTAACAGTATCAACTTTTGGGGTCGCTCCCGCCACCCCGATTTCATATATTCTATCCAATATTGCCGGTAATACTACTTATTTTTTGAGTTTATGGTATTCAGACAACTCCGGAAACTGGGCGACGGCACCGTCTAACATAACTTCAGCTTATGCGTATCTTGATAATATCGCTCCGGCTGCTTTAACCGGTTTTTCCGCCTCGCCCGGAACATTTAACGGCGAAATTCTTTTAAGCTGGAATGCACCGGGAGATAACGGCTGGAATCTTCCTCTTAAATCCGGGTCCAAATTATATGTCCAATATTCTTCGTCAAATCCTGATACTGTGATATGGTCTACGGCTTCTTCCCAAATTTCAGTTTCAACATCCGGAATTATTCCTGGAACACTAGTTAATTTGAATTTGACTGGACTGCAGTACGGATCAACATATTATTTCAGGGCCTGGCATTCAGATGAGCTGTTAAACTATTCTGATATATCTATCGGCGCAACAAGCTGGGCAAACATAAACCAGAGTCTGCCCAATCAGGTAACGGATCTTAATGCAGCTACCGGTTCTTTAGGCGGCCAGATATTTTTATCATGGAGTTCTCCGGGCGATGACGGGGATAGAAACGGCACCTTAGAACCCGGATCCAAGTTTTTCGTACAATATTCAACTTTTTCATCCGTATCGTGGTCCACATCCGCAGCTCAAGTCAGCGTTTCAACTTACGGTGTCGTACCGGGAACTGTAGTTTCTTACACCTTAAACAATCTTTTAATTGATACTTCATATTATATTTCAATATGGTACATAAACGATTTAGGCAATTTATCTTTACAGTCAAACATTTCAAGCGGGACTTCTGCGGGCATTACTTTTGACGATATTACGGCAAATTTATTGGGCGTGGTAAGCGGTTCTGTTGCCTGGGGAGATTACGATTCTGACAGTAATTTAGATCTGGCTATAAGCGGAGAATATTTGTTCGGCAAAGTGCTTAGAATTTATAGAAATACCGGAGGAAATTTTAGTTTGGCACAAACTCTTGACGGTGCGACCAACAGTTCTATTGCCTGGGGCGACTACAATAACGACGGTTATCTTGATTTAGCTGTCTGCGGTCTAGGAGATTTAGCCGAAGTTACAAGAATATACAGAAATGATAACGGAACTTTCAATTTAGCTTTAGGAACGGGAACCTTTACAGGAGTCCAAAACGGTTCGTTAGCCTGGGGCGACTACAATAACGACGGTTATTTAGATCTTGCGATTTCAGGGCAAAACGGTTCTTCTAAAATTACAAAAATTTATAAAAATGACAAAAGGGGGGATTTTAATGAGGTAGTTACCGCAACATTTACAGCAGTTACTTTCAGCGCCATGGCATGGGGCGACTATAATAACGACGGACTGCTGGATTTAGCGATAAGCGGGCAGTATGGCAGCGGCTCATCGGACGTTACATCAAACATTTACAAGAATAACGGTGACGATACGTTTACGGATATCGGCGCAGGTATACAAGGCTGTATGTACAGCTCTCTATCTTGGGGCGACTACAATTCCGACGGTTATTTGGATCTTGCAATTTGCGGCAGGGACCAGTCTCTGGCATTCCAGTCAAACATTTACACAAATAACGCCGGAACAGGGTTTGATTTTAATGCTAATGCAGATTTTCCCGGCGTGGCAATAGGATCAATTGTTTGGGGAGATTATGATAACGACGGCAGCCTTGATCTTGCTATATCCGGATGGGACGGCTCGATCAATACATTGATTTATAGAAACGATGGCGGAGGATATTTCAGCGAATTAACTACTGACATGATGGGCGTGATTTATTCGTCTTTAGCTTGGGGCGACTACAATTCCGACGGAACTTTAGATCTTGCGGTATGCGGTTATAACGGTTCTTCATATATATCAAAAATATACAGAAATCTGGGACCCAATGCGAATAATCAGCCGGGATCACCCACGGGAATGGGTTCAAATTATGATAACAGTTTGAAAAAACTAAAACTTACATTTAATGCTCCCATCAGCGCTGATGAAACCTCAAACAACGGGCTGCAGTACGAAATAAGAGTATCAACAATTGATATAAATACCAATCCTTCTCTTTGGAGAGTAAGCGCGACTTCAGGCAAAGGCGCAACGCCTTTTATAGGGAACTATCCTCCTTCGCGTATCGGAACCAATCTTGAAATAGAGTTGGATAACACGGCATTGATCAATGAAACAACCCATTACTGGCAGTTAAGAACAATTGATTCGGGTTTTTCAAAATCTGATTGGTGTTCACAGCAATCAATTTATATTTCAAGCATACATCCGCCTGCAAAAGTAACTACTTTGACCGCTTCGCGAGGAATAAGCGAAAACGATATAACTTTGACATGGGGCATGCCCGGCGATGACGGCTGGTATAACGCTCTTAAACCCGGATCGCAATTTGTTGTTCAGTATTCAACTTGGTCAGACGTGGAATGGTCAACAAACTCGTTGAACATAATTTCGGTTTCAACTTCTGGCGTAACGCCGGAAACCCTAGCTTCTTATAAAGTCAAAGGACTTTTTGCGGGAGACCCGTACTATTTAAAGATTTGGCATATGAATAGCGGCGGAAACTGGTCCGATCTTTCAAACAGCGCCACCGTTCAGGTAAAACCTGATTTTACGCCTCCGTCGCAAATTACAAATCTTTTGGCGCAAGTGTCTTCTTTATATTCAGAAATTAATCTCAGCTGGAGCGCTCCGTCAAATGATCCTTACGGGGCAGCTCTTTCTACCGGCTCGCAGTTTAAAATACAATATTCAACTTATAGTTCAGTAATCTGGTCACAGGAATCGGCCCAGGTTACAGTTTCTACTTCCGGCGTCGTACCCGGAACAACTGTTAATTACAGACTAAAAAATCTTGATTACGGCACTACATATTATGTAAAAATCTGGCACGCGGACGAATATCAAAACTGGTCTTCTGACTCAAATGAATCTTCGGCATACACTCTGATTGACTACACTGCTCCGGCGGCGGTGACCAGCCTTAGCGGTGTGCCCGGAATAATCGGAGGAACTGTCAAACTTTCATGGAACATGCCTGGAAATGACGGGCTCAGCGGGATTTTCCCTGAAGGATCACAGTTTGCTGTTCAGTATTCAACGTTTAGCGGTGTAGTATGGTCAACGGCGGCAACTTCGCAAATAGTTTTTGTTTCCACTTCTGAGGTCTTGCCTTTGACTCCGGTATCTTACACGATAACAGGTTTAATGGCTGAAAACACATACTACTTCAAGATATGGAATTTTGACAGAGTATTTTGGTCCGGAATTTCAAATACTGCTACCTCGTTTGCTGAAAGTATAACTTTTGAAGATATACAGGCAGGTTTATTGAGCATGGATAACTCGGCTTCAGCCTGGGGCGACTACAACAACGACGGATATTTGGATCTAGCGATATGCGGAAACAATTCAGGCACCAGAACAACCAAGATATATAGAAACAGTGGAACCGGATCGTTTACTGATTCAGGAATAAATTTGATAGGTGCGGACAACGGGTCTATCGCTTGGGGCGACTACAACAATGACGGGAATTTGGATATCGCAATTTGCGGTTCAACCGGCACCGGAAATGTAACAAGAATATACAGGAATGATTCTAATTCGTTTACAAGTTATATAGATTTAACCGGAGTTTCAAACGGTTCACTTGCCTGGGCAGACTACAATAACGACGGAACCTTAGATCTCGCTGTCTGCGGAAACACCGGCAGTCAATACATTACCAGGGTTTACAGGAATGATTCTGATTCATTCAATAATTATGTGGATTTGCCCGGAGTAAATTATGGTTCTTTAGCCTGGGGCGATTACAACAATGACGGTTATCAGGACCTTTTCTTCTGCGGCCAGACCGGCACTGGAGATATTTCTTATCTATACAGAAATTATTCGGGATCGTTATTTTTTGCTTCATCGTTTACAGCCGTTTCAAACGGTTCAATCGCTTTGGCTGACTATAACAATGACGGTTATCTGGACCTTGCAATCTGCGGATCGGGAACAAACACAATTTATAGAAACGATGCAGGGACATTCAGCCAGTTTGCAAATTTAACAGGAGTATCAAACGGATCCATTTCATTCGGTGATTACGACAACAACGGATACCTGGATCTTGCTGTTAGCGGAGATACCGGCTCAGAATACATTACAAGGATATATCAAAATAACGGATCCTCTTTTAATTTATATAAAGATTTAACCGGAGTAGACAATGGTTCATTGGCGTTTGGGGATTTTGATAATGACGGAGCTTTGGACTTAAGCGTTAGCGGTTCAAACGCTTCAGCTATATATAAAAATTACGGCGCAAAACTTAATTCTTTGCCTTCAGTGCCTTCGTCATTAAATTCTTCTATAGACAAAACTTATGGTTACCTAAGCCTTACCTGGTCCCAGTCTTCGGACAACGAAACGACAAATTCAAACGGGCTTTATTACGAGGTGCGTGCAGCTACAGTTTCGCTTGTTACAGATCCTGAAAAATGGTTCATGTCCACTAGTAACGGCAAAGGGATAATGCCTTTCTTCGGTAACTATTCGCACAGCTTTATTTCTGCTTCTCCAATACAACCCGGAGCAATTGTTAAATTGAGTTCGCTTTCAAATAATACCAGGTATTACTGGCAGGTGAGAAGCATAGATACATCTTTTGCTAAATCAGCATGGGCCTCGTCCTATATTGATATTACCGATGTCCGCGCTCCTGCTACTGTGACCAATCTTTCGGCAAACACCGGCGTAAATCCGGGCGATATAAATCTTTTCTGGAGTTCACCGGGAGACGACGGGTGGAGTAATCCTATTTCAGCCGATTCCCAGTTTGTTATACAGTATTCAACTTGGGCAATGTATGATATATTGTGGTCAAGCAGCGCCGCTCAAGGGATAGTAGTGGTTTCAACATCAGGGGTTTCTCCTTCAACTATTGTTAACTATACGGTTACCGGTTTAAGCAAAGGGTCAACATACTACTTGAGATTATGGTATTCAGACGGATCGCAAAACTGGTCCAGAATTTCAAACATGGCGCAAACATTTGCCCAAATTCATCTTTTGCCTCCGTCAGTCGTTACGGACCTTTCAGCTGTTTCAGGAACGGTGAAAGGCACGGCGGTGCTTTCTTGGAGCGCGGTAAACATTGACACTGCCACTATTTTGCCTTTGGAACAAGGTTCAAAATTTGCAATTAAATATTCAACTTGGGTTTTGCCCGATGTTTTATGGTCAACTGCTTCGGCCCAGGTAATGATTTCAACTTCAGGAGTGACTCCTGGAACAACGGTCTCTTATACGGCCGTAAATATTCCCGGCGGAACAACATATTATTTTAAGATATCTCATTCGGACCAATTCGGCAACTGGTCAGCATTTTCAAATATAGCTAACGCAAAAGTTAATTTAGCTCCCGCGGCAATAACTACACTTTCTGCTTTAACAGGGATAAACGAAGGAGAAATTAATCTCGTATGGAGTTCCCCAGGTTCTAGCGGTTGGGAAGGGCCTCTTAATGACGGTTCAAAGTTTGCCATTGTATACAGCACGTCCTACATAAATGTAATCAACAGATCAAATGCTTTAATAACCATATCTACATCAGGAGTATTGCCTCAAACGCAGATTAATTATAATCTTACAGGTTTAAGCAACGGTTTGACATATTATTTTACTGTATGGACAAGTGACGAATGGCAAAACTGGTCAGACATATCAAACATTCCTTCAGTTAGCGCTCAAATAGATACGGTTATTCCCGGACAAGTAACCGACCTTACGGGCGAACCTGGGACCGATAAAGGCGCGATTAAACTTCTGTGGCATACTCCGGGCGATAACGGGGATTCAGGAACACTTATACAGGGCTCAAAATTTGAAATATATTACTCTTCATATGATTTGGTTAATTGGTCTACCGGCACGGTTCAAACTATTCCAAATGTTACCGTATCAACTTCGGGATTAAATCCTCAAGCCTTTGTTTCCTACAATATTACCGGCCTTGTAAGCAGTAATACTTACTATGCAGTTATTCGTTATTCTGATGAAGCCAATAATTGGTCTTTACTTTCAAATACCTGTACAGCAGTAGCCCAATGGCTGGATTTTGTACCGCCTGCGTCTGTCACGTCTATTTCCGCTCAACCCGGAATTGGGACAGGCAGGATATTCCTACAGTGGTATTCTCCCGGAAACGACGGTATGATAGGCCAGCTCAATTTGGGATCAGGATATGCAATCCAATATTCTTCCGATATAGCGGGTGTGGTCTGGTCAACGGCAAATGCACAAATTTCACAAGTCCTGGCTTCAACTACTCCCGCGCAGACAGCGTCTTCTTATATTCTGACCGGCCTTATTCCAGGAGAGACATATTATATGGCTCTTTGGTATTGGGACGAATTCAATAACTTGTCAAATATTTCAAGCATTGCTTCGTCTACAGCCCAGTTGCCTGACCTGGCGGCCCCGGCCAAGGTTACAAACTTGTTCGGAACCGGAGGTAATACTGAAAGCGAGATCCGTTTAACGTGGAGCTCGCCGGGAGATAACGGATGGACAGGGACATTGCAGGTCGGATCGCAATTTGATTTGTATTACTCAACTTGGGATCCTGTTGGCTGGTCTGATACCACTTTATCAAGCATGTATTCTTTAATTGTGTCTACATCCGGAGTAACCCCTACAGCACCGGTCCAGTATACATTGACCGGTCTTACCGCAAACAAAGATTATTTTATAGGATTAAAATATACTGATCAAAGCGCTAATACATCGCTTCTTTCAAGCACAATTACAGCAAAATCTCAGCGCGATCTTATAGCTCCTTCGGCTGTGACAACTCTCAGCGTTCAGACAGGAATAAATATGGGAGAAGTAATACTTAATTGGTCATCCACGGGAGATGACGGAGTCTTGGGGAATTTAGGCGAAGGATCACAATTCAGGATAGTTTATGATACTGCTCAATATAAAGTGCAAAGCGTTTCAAACGCTCAAATTATAATTTCAACGAGCAACGTTTCTCCTTGGGATCCGCAGACACACACGATTACTGGTTTAAAAGCGGGCACCACTTACTATTTCAGTGTTTGGATATATGATGATTATCCGAACCATTCTGATTGTTCAAATACGCCGCAGGGAAGGGCTCAGACAGCAACTATTCCGCCGCAGACTGTAACTGACCTTTCTGCCCAGACGGGTGCTCTTGAAGGCCAAATAAAACTTGCGTGGAGCGCTCCGGGAGAAAACGGAAGTATGATGCCGCTTCAGCCTGGTTCTCAGTTTAGAATACAATACTCAACAGAAGTAGTAAACTGGTCACTAACTTCTTCTTCCGGAATTGTTACGGTTTCTACTTCAGGAGTTGTTCCTCTTTCAAGCGTTTCTTATATTCTCACAGGGCTGGATTTAGGAGCTACTTACTATCTTGTCATTTGGCATGCGGACGATTTTTCAAATTGGTCAAATTTATCAAATGTTGCGACAACCTGGGCCCAAAAGTATGACACTATGCCGCCAAGCCCTGTAACAGATTTGAGCGCTTCCGTTGGTTTAAACGAAGGGGAAGTAATTCTTTCTTGGCATTCTCAGGGTGATGACGGATCTGTCGGAATATCGACGAGTTCCCAATTTAAGATACAGTATTCAACTCAAAGCTCTGTCTGGGATATAAATTCAGCACAGATAACTCAATCAACTTCAAATGTTGCTCCGGCCACATTGATTACGTACGTGGCTGGCAATCTTACTCCGGGAGGCACATATTATTTCAGGCTCTGGCAGTCCGATGAAAGGCTCAATTTTTCAGATGTTTCAAACGAGGCGACTTCTTATTCCAAAATTCTTGATATTCAAAGCCCGTTACTGACTCTTGAAACTTTAAATCAGTTTAATATCCGGGCCAGCTGGTCCACCGGAACAAATCCGTCGAGCACACAGTATATGCTTGAGTGGACATCGTCTGATTTTATCATAAATAAATTTACCAGCGGCTGGATGTTAAATACTTCAAGTTATACCGCGTTAGGGCTCACGCCCTCAACAACTTATGCGTTCAGAATAAAAGCCAAGAATACTCAAAGCCAGGAAACAATGTATTCTCCGATAGTCAGTACCAGAACCCTGGTTTCGGGAGTAGAGAGCATGGGATTTTCCGAAGTTACATATACCAGCATGCTGGTTAGATGGAATACCGGAATTAATCCTCCGACAGTAAGTTATCTTGCCGAATGGACTGGTTCCGATTATGGTATTGAAGCCTCTTCCAGCGGTTGGATATTGAACGGTTCAAGCTGGACAGCAACAGCTCTTACTCCGGATACCACATATCATTTCAGGCTCTGGATAAAAACTTCTGATGACCAAACATCTTTGGGGCCGAATCTTGGCACACAAAGAACGAATACGGTAAAGTTGTTTTCAATTTCTCCTAACGTGACAGGCAACACATCAATATTGGCTAATGCTACGCTTTCAGGCCAGGGTTTTTCAGGTTGTAACGAAATCTTTCTTATTAACGGGTCAACAATAATTGTTCCTTCAACCTTTACTATTTTAAACGACAGCGGTATATCATGCACTTTTGATTTAATCGGCCAGGCAACCGGTTACTGGGATGTAAAGGTAGCTACCGGCGGAGCAGGTTCTTTGAACGCTGTTTTAACCGGCGGGCTTAGAGTCAAAGAACTTGCCGTTTTATCAATAAGTCCCGATACCTGCACAGATACAGGCCAGATAAATGTCACCATTTCAGGTTTTGGTTTTGTTCAGGGAAGCATGGCTCGTCTGACAAAAGTCGGCGAACCGGATATAATCGGTGCGAATACGATTATTTCAGCTGAAAGCATAAAATGCACTTTTGATTTAAACGAAAAATTGAACGGGAAATGGACTTTGATTGTCAGTACAACCATAGGATCGCAGACCTTTTCTGAGCAGATCGTTGAAGGATTTACAATTGTTATGCAGAAAAATAAATCAGTAACTTTTATAGGAAGAACTTCAGGCGGGACTGCGTTCATACTTCCCGACACCGGAAAAATATCAATTGATTTTCCGCCCGGATGTTTCGAAAGGGATGTGTTCATAACTTTGTCAACGACTGCCGTTCCTTCAACCGGACAGTCAAATATTAATTCTATCCAAATAGCATTGAATATAACAAACGATTATAATTTACAGCCTATTTTGCCTATAACAATAACGATGTATTATAGAGATTCGGATATTTTAAATATAGATCCGAATACGCTTTTGATAGGCAGGTACGATGAAAAATGGAATAGATGGCTGCCGCTTCCTTCTATTGTTTATCCAGATGAACATAAAGTGGTAACTCAAGTTACGCATTTGTCGCATTTTGCCATAATTTATTATTTAGCGGCAAAAGACCTTGGAAATGTAAACGTGTTCCCGAATCCGTATAATCCTAGGGTTAACGCGTACGGTTTTACAATAGAAAATCTTACCAACGATGCCGAAGTAAAGATATTTACCGTGTCGCGCGAACTTGTTGCCGATCTAGCGTACACCAAAAAAGACGGAAGGGTTGTTTGGTTCGGTAAAAACGACGGCGGAAGGGATGTCGCAAGCGGAATTTACATTCTTTACGTAAGAAGCTATTCATCGGGAGAAAAGAAACGAATTAAATTCGCGATTGAGAAATAACCTGCCCTGGGCAGGTCATCCTGAACTCGTTTCAGGATCTAGGGACTATAAGTTGAGATGCCGAAATAAATTCGGCATGACTTTCAAAGAAAAAGTGCGACGATTGAACATGAGTAGGGGGGAAAAGCCATGAATAGAAAAATAATATCAACATTGTTGATTGGAATAATCCTGATAGAGTCAGGGGCAGGAAATATTTATGGTATTTTTTCGCCCAGCGACGCGGGAACATCAACTGCTCAGTTTTTAAAGCTTGGAGCAGGAGCAAAAGAGTCAGGAATGGGAAGCGCGCAGGTAGCAGCCAGTTCGGATGCAAACGCGGTA
>JAPLKN010000113.1 GCA_026388075.1 Elusimicrobiota bacterium | reverse complement strand
AACTGCTGTTCTTATCGCAGTTTTTGCGTCTGTCTTCGCTGCAGATACTTCATCACCTAATCTTCGTTTAGCTGCAGCTATAGCATTACTCACCGCCGTATTTGCAGCAGTTATCTCCGTATTTATTATTGTTATTTGAGCATCCTTTGCTGCATTGACTAATGCAACAGTATTATTTGCTGCAGCATCTATCGCAGTATTGGCAGGCCTAACTAAAGCTTCCAATGCCGCTTTCTGATCCCTTAATGCATCAGTAACTTCAACAGCTGCCTGAACTTCAGCGCTTTCAGCCGTTACTAAATCATCAAGTGCTGTCTTTCCTTCATCAACTGCTGTTCTTATCGCAGTTTTTGCGTCTGTCTTCGCTGCAGATACTTCATCACCTAATCTTCGTTTAGCTGCAGCTATAGCATTACTCACCGCCGTATTTGCAGCAGTTATCGCCGTATCTATTATTGCTATTTGAGCATCCTTTGCTGCATTGACTAATGCAACAGTATTATTTGCCGCAGCATCTATCGCATTATTGGCAGGCCTAACTAAAGCTTCCAATGCCGCTTTTTGATCCCTTAATGCATCAGTAACTTCAGGAGCTTCCCGAACTTCACGGAGGGGTTCAGCCGCAACCAGATTATCAAGCGCCGTATTTCCATCATCAACCGCTGTTCTTATCGCTGTCTTCGCGTCTGTCTTCGCTGCATCCAATTTTCCCAGGAGTGCCCTTGCTATTGCATCCGCAATAGGGCCGGGATACATCAAGGCGAACGCTCTGGCAACCTGAGTGCTGATTTCTGTGGCTAAAGGTTCTGCTAACGCAAGACCAGCAGGGAATGGCTGTTGTGCAAGAGTTACCATGCTGTTGATAGCATTAATAACTAAATCAGCAAGATTGGGCGCAGCTGCCTGCGGAACAAGAGCTTCCAGCGCCGGATAAAGTATAATAGCGTCACTATAATTTGCAAGAGACGACGCCTGTTTCAATATCACTCCCAAAAGAGCTTTTTGCACATCGGTTAAACCGCCAGCCACTATCACTGGGGCAATAATTTCGTTAATGATTTTAAGATTATTTGAAAATACTTCAGGAGTTCCGGAATCAAGAAGTGTTTGAATGTTTGCTTTTGCAATTCCCCCTAATCCTGCCCCAAGCAATGTTTCGGAAACTAAAAGAAGCGCCTCTTTTTCCTGGTGTGCTCCCAATATTACATTTGCTGCATTAATGACTTCTTTAAACCTTATCAATACATCGGCAGCAGTTGCCGGTGTTCCAAATATTTTCTTCAGGATATTAGTTATTAATTCGTTTTTAGCATCTGCATCCGGAATACTTGCATCTAATCCATCTTTCATGCCTTCTAAAAAGATAACTTTTTGGGCATCATTGCCGGCATTGTTGTACATTTCGGCAGTCGCTGTTGCAACAAACCCATTAAAATCGGCAATAGCGGGCACGTGTTTTATGCCTAACGTAACTAAAGCGATTATAGCCCATTTTGCCAATATTTGTGTCCAATTTGCTCCTCTCATTTCTTTTATTATTTCAACTTTGCGGTCTGCGGAAGGTATACTTTTTCTGACAGCTACAAAACCATTAGGAAACATTTGTTTTTGGGCATCAGGCAAACCAGAAGTACAAATGTCAGAAATTACTTTTGCTATAAACTTGTTTTGCTCCTCATCAAGCGCAGAAACAGTTAAACCTAGCATTAAAAGTATTCGCATGGCTTCATTCGCTTTTGGTTCATCCCAATCGCCAACCGCTTTTACTGCTTGTACAATTTCTACAATAAACGCTTGTTTATTTACATCAGAGATTTCGTCCGGTATTGAAAGCGATTTTACAGCTTCCAGCAAAGCTTTTTTATCGTAACCAAGAGTTGCTGCGGCAACAATATATTGCGCCACTTCAGTCCTGACAGCCGGCTCGGCAGGCTTTGCAGCCAAAAGCGCCTGCTTAGCTGCTGCTTTTATCCCTTCGGGCGAAGATTCATTCATCGCTTTTGCCGATGTAAATACATATTTAAATGATTCCTCTGACACTGCCTCCAATATTTTTTCAATTAATGCCGGCCTGGTTGCCGCATCTACCCTCTTTATAGACGCATAAACCGCATCTGCTTCCGGTAGAGATGTGGTATCATTTTTCACAAATGCCGCTAGCTGGTCTTGAACGCCATTTGGAGTATTGTCGGCAAAATCTTCCGCTGTAAGGGCATTTAACACGGCCTTCAATGCATCCAGTTTTTCATCTGGGTTGTCCAGATTCATCTCGTATGCTTTATCACGCAAGACCCTAAATAATTCTACTCCCGGCTCAGCTTTGTAATATGTTCTTAATCCACTTATTATTTTTTGTATCAAGGCTTTCAATGCCGTTTTATAAGCCGGATCAATAGGCAAAACCGACAATGCTGCCTTAATAAAACCATAAACCGCATTGGCTTCATCATCGCTTGTTGTACCCGCAGATACATAACTAGCTATCTGGTTTTGTACATCATCCGTAAAATCAGCAGGTTCTAGTATTTCAATAACTGCTTTTACCGCCTCTGTTTTGTCCGTGTTCATCGCATTGGCTATTGCATGCAAATCCGTAAACTTGGCAGGCACCAGAACGGGCACACCTTTTACCTTTTTCAATATCGTCTGAATTAATGCTTTTTTCTGGTTCCCATCTGCAAATATATCCGTCGGAGCCGCGCCAATACCTGCATCATGAATCACTTCGTTAAGCACTACACGATCTGCGTCACTTGCCTCGGTGTAATAAGCCGCTACTGTTTCTTGAACAGCAGGATCACCCAGGTTTGCTTTAACTATGTTAAAAGTTTCAATCACGGCAGTTTTAATTTCGGCATCAGGATAAAGGCTTTTTGCCATTTTCATTGCAGATGCGAAATTCCTATTGCCTCCACTGGCTTTAATAATCATTTCTCTTCTTAAGTCTCCAACACCCGCCACAGCAATATTTTCTTTTATCCATTCAGCCAGAGCCTCTTGTCCGGCCGGCAATAACATTTTGTTGACAATACCGGTTCTTACACCAAGGAACCCTATTTCATTCTTAATAACATCAAGAGCGGCCTTAACTAGTTCTTTCTCGTCGTCTATCAGGCCAGTGTCAACCACAGCTTCCAAGACCTTATCAAAACGATCTGGTTCTGGCACTGCAGCTATATTTATAGAATCAGTGTAAATAACCGACAATATTTTTCTTATCAGTCCGTCTTTCTGAGCCTGATCTGCAAAAATCTGATCCGGCCCAAAATTCACTTCATTCTTTATCAGATTAGCGATCGCTTCCTTTTCGGCTCTTTTTGCCGGGTCAGCCATTAGACTTACAAAATAGTTTGCAATCCCTTTCTGAACATCATCATTACCGAGCTGGCCCTTTATAATCTCAAAAGCTGCGGACACCGCGCCTGCAAGGTTACCAGCGCCAAAATACATCTTCGTCATTTCCAGCGCCGCAACAAATATTTCTTCAGGCTTTTTGCTTTTTATCAAGCTGGTTATAATTAATTTTAGAATTTCTGTTTTCTGTTCCGGGGTAATAATCCGTGCGGCCTGGGCCTTATCCAGAGCAAATCTTACAGCCTCGAATAAAGAGATGTTTTGCGAAGCAATCAGGTTGCTTGATACATAGGAAACATTCTTATCGTTTTTCTTGAACTGACTGTAAATTCTTCAGTCCAAACCGTTGCGCTTAATCCAAAATCTAACGCGGAAACCGCCGCGCCAAAAGCGCCGATACCAGCTCTGAATCGTTTTCCTGCGTACATCCCGTACATATTTTGAGTTATTTCGGCAAATAATCTTTTAAAACTTACTCCTTTTTTGACCGCGCTAGATGCCGCCCAAAACATTCCGAACGGCGTATTTCCGGTTATTACTGCTTTTACGCTATCGGCATCTTTGATTTGTCCAAGTATTTTTGTTTTTAGGGTAATCGGGCCGGTCGGGTTCGTTACGGCATTTGCAATTTGGATTTTTTCAGCTTTTATAGCCCTGCTGTCAAATATATTTTTAATTACAGAAGAAATAGAATTGTAGAAAAGATCTATAAGAGGATCGCCGGCCGGGATAGAATTTATGATATTTTCAAAAAATATCAAAGCGGAAGAAAAGCTTTCTTCGGTCCATAAGGAATTGCCTCTGAAGGTATATAGAAGCCCCGTAACAAATCCCGTAAGAATATTTGTTTTTAAAGCATCCGTTGCAGCTATTCCGATGAAAGCGTTAAGCAACAATTGCTGTTTATCTGCTGAACCGGCAAGCATATTATATCCGTAAGCCAGCACTTGCCCGAGACTTTGATGTTTATTCTCGCTGCCTGCCGCATCAGCCGGGAAAATACTATCAAAATATGCATTCAAATCTTGAATTTTTCCATTAAAAAACGCTTGATTAGCGCCCGGATCGACAAAATGGCCATTCCAAGAAACCATAAAGGAATTACCGAATTCCATCGCGACATTATTTCTATCATTTTCGTCCACAGCTCCCAAAAGAGCTCGAACTTGAGCAACATCAGGAATGAGCGCCATCAGGATTCCTTTGACTTGTTCCCAAATTGATTTTCCTAATGAACGATTTACAGCCGTTTCATTTTTAGGATAAATTTTTTCCAAAATTATTTTGGCTTGAGAAATAGCCCTTTTTGCATGGACATCATTCCAGGCTGGAGCTGCTCCTTTTACTCTTTCAAAAGATTTCACCAGAATAGCCTGAACGAGATTTTCTTTCAACACTTCTTCTTTCAAGGATTTTATTGACACAAGATATTTATCCTTGTCAACAGGATCTACAAAATAGCCGCTTCCAACCGCTTCCAGCAAAGCATCACGTTTCACTGCTAAAGCTATCAGAGCTGATGCGGATTTTATCAGAAAATCCGAACCGTTGTTTATTGCGTCATTGTTAGCAAGCAGTGCAATGATTTTATCTGCGAATAATTCCAAAAGAGCTGTAACATCTGCGGGATTCACGGATTTAATAAGATTGAGAAGGCTTTCAACATCAACAGCCATTAAATTATTTTGATTTATATTGTTTATAATAGCCCGAGCTATTCCTTTCCTGTGATCTGGATTTCCAAGAGACAACGCATACTTTGGAGCAACACTCATTACTCTGGCTAAAGTTGGATGGCCAACAGCAGTTAGTTCAAATCCATAATTGTCTATCTTTTGCTTCGTATTATCTATATTAGTTCCCGCTTCAACATATCCTCCCGCATAATTTGCGTCTTCAAATATAGTTCTAATTTCATCTTCATAAAAACCGTCAATTACTTTATCCCTGTCCGACCTGTTTTTAAGCGCATCTTTTACTGCTTTTTGAATTTTACTTTTTCTTCCATTATCGGTTTCTGTAGTCACGTAAGATGCGGCAATGCCGAGAATATTTATTACCTCGTCTGTTAAATGTTTTTCGCCTTTCTTATCCTGCTTTATTTCAGAAAACATTTTTACAAGTTTTTTATTAATAGAGGTACGGATTTCTAGTATTTTCACTGTTTCTTCAAATGCCTGTTTTTGGTCAGCCGTAGCATGGTCTCTGAACGCTGCCGCGTTAGCAAATGCTGCGCCAGTGGAAGGATCGATTAATCCGGGATTGGCTGCCAAATATGATGCAACAAGCTTGGCGTTTGTACTAGGATCAATAATCGCAATCGCGATCTTATAAAACTTTGTAAATTCCGCAAAATTTTTGGACTTTATTATTTTATTAGCGAACATGTAGTAAACATCCGGTTTTTTAGCGTTGGGAACAGCCGATAAAGCAAGTTTAAAAGCATCCAGCACAGTAAAGCCGTTTTCTACTAATAAATTAACTGCTCTTTGGACGCTCCTAAATAAAGGCAATTCGTTCAATTTATTGAACAGTTCGTTCTTTTTGTCATTTGCCGAAATCAGAGGCAACGCGAGGGCAAAGATGGTTCCTCTTTCATTTTCCGAGGATAACAATGATTGAGGCAAAGAATTTAGTATTGTCATTATTTCGTCAAACGCCTGCCTCTGCTCAGCCGTAGCATTAGCTCTGAAAGCTGCCGCGTTAGCAAATGCTGCGCCAGTGGAAGGATCGATTAATCCGGGAGTGGCTGCTAAATATGCAATAAGCCGGGCATCTGTATTATATTGTTTTACAAAATACCTGGTATTAATATGCATTTTTACATATTCCAGGGCTTCGCCTTTCAATTTTTTAATAAGTTCGTTTATGGCCGTATCTATGGCTGTGATAAGATCGTTATTAGCCGGACGAGCTAGACTATCCCTGTATTCCAGGGCAGCCAGGCAGGCCGTTACAATAGAACTCGGAGTATAATTTCCGTCTATCTTGGCAAGAAAAACGTCTAAAGCATCCTGAATTTTTCCAGGAATATCGGGTTTCGCGCTCGCCGCATAAACGGCACCAAATAATATAACCAGGGATTGGAATACATTTATGGCCACATTTCCGTTTCTGTCTATTTTTACTTCTATTGTATTTAATTCATCGGAAACCGCTTTCAAATAGTTAACAGCTGCCAATAGAGCAGCGTCGTCATCGGCCCTTACACGACCAGCCAGAATGCGAGCCTGAACTGAATTCTGTGCGCGTTCGGCAGCAACAATATCCCATCCAGAAGCTCTATAAGTTTCAATCACTTTACTAAGAACTTCATCGGCTTTTTTTAGAGCGTCAAGATCATCAGCGTCATTGCGACGAGCGGGGGGAGCTGTAATATAGCCGCCGATTTCATTAAATGCCGCACGGGCTTTTGCGGCCGTATCAATAACAGCGAGCGCGACTTCCATAGCCGGATCGCTGAAATCAACTACAGCTCCGGACTCGTTCAAAATAATAATATTACCGGCAAGATCTATTCTTGCATTCACATTAGTAATCGGATTTCGCCAAAATCTGGCGCTCCCTTTAAGAGTAAAAGAAGAAAGGTTCTTAGTCTGCCCGCCCTTCTCAAATCTGAGTGAGGATAATACTCCCTGCTCGTCAAAATTAACAAGAGCATTGCCGTAATTTATACCTTTCTCGTCATCGTTTATACCGGCAAGATCGTTTATGACGGCAAGAATTTCCGCCTTCTTTGCGCCATATGAACCAATATATTTCTGTGAACAAATCCCGATAGAATCTCTAACAGTCAGGTTCAGCCGTTTATAGTTGTCAAATACCTTTTTGGCGCTCATGCTGTTTGCTATACCGACGGACATTGCGCTTAAATAAGCGCGCTTGAAAACGTACCAGAAAGCGCTTTGTCCCGGCCGCAAGTCGGGGACTTCGGGCACGGGTTTTTTGCCAAAACCGCCGTACCAGAAGTATCTCTGCACCAAGGAAACCACGCTAATAATCGGCGCAAGCAAAAACATTAACAAGCTCCATTTGAGATTCTCGCTGAAACTGCGGGTTTTTATTGTCCCATTTTTTTGAAGGAATACCCTGAAAGAGTTAAAACCGTTTGTCCATGCTATCAGCGACAGGAAATAAGGTATCGCAACGACAAGACCCATGCCTATATTGAAAGCTATTGACCACCCGGCCGACATTCCGATCAAGAAAATCGCAATTATATTTAATCCCGGGATAAACGACATAGGAATAAAGATGAGAGGCAATGCATTGCTGTACACCGCAAGCAGGAAAACACTGATCATATATAAACCGAAAAACAGAAGGCCTTTTACTCCGTATTTTGAAGTAACGTTCATCCCGTTTTGATATCTTTCTTTAACGCTGTATTTCTCTGCCCACGGCGCTTTATCGCTTCTTATGTAACTGAATCTGTCCAGAACCGCATTTTTTACTCCCTGCCAGTGTAACGGGATATTTCCTACCCAAGCGAAAAATCCTCTATACATCTCCCTGAGCATTATTTTTAAGCCCTGCCAAGCGCTTCCCGTTTCGGCGCTATATCGGACAAAAGTTGAAAGGCTTATGGCTTCCATAAGCAGCCCGACTATGGTTATGGCTGTGAAAAAAGGAACCAGGAACGCAAAACTGGAAAACAATATTAGGAAAGGCAGAAGTATCGTGTTAAACACCATAAGAGGAGCCATAATGTAATGGTTAAACAGCATAAGGTTTGCGACTTTCTGGTCGTAGCCGACTTTAGGATCCATAAACATGCGGTATATGGCGATATCCATTATGGCTCTCGTAACATTATAGGCGTAACGCAGCTCGGTACTGGCGATGCTTTCAGCCCAGAGGGTTGACCTGCCCCAGTCCATATCCATCCAGCCGACCTGCATGGTTACAAAACCTTTTGCCTTGTGTTCCAAAGCTGCGGCTGAATCTTCTATGGGCGTGAGACTGAATTTAAACATTGAAGGTCTTGCCCCGCCTTTCCCGTAAAAACTTGTCATTAAGGTAAGGGCTTTTTGAATTAATGAAGTCCACGTTTCCTGGCTTCCGGCATATATTTCTCCGGCTTCGGTAAGTTCGCTTCCCCATATTTCCATGGGATGGTTTGTTGCGGCAAGGTTAGGAACATTGTCGTAAAGGGTAACAAAATTAAGCGACCATATGTTATGCCCTAACGACACTTTCACCTGACCGTCCTGAGAGCGTACTACGCCCGCTCCTTCAAACATAACTTGAGCTATTCCCGGATTTTTGGACCTCTTTATAATATCTTCCTCTCTCGGCACATAGAAATTGTCAACATCATACTTTTTCGTGGTGGTCAAAATATCCGCCACACGGCATATATTCTTCCAAGTTTCCCAGATAGAGGTAGCCCCGATTTTTTCGTTATCGGGAACGGAGGCAAGATATTCCCGAATTTTCTGATCATTTACTGCCCTGAACTCATTAAATTTTTTAGCCCATTCATCGGGTGTCCAAGTTGTGTACACAGCTTTTTTGAAAACATCATTGTTCTTAATAAAATCGGGAATATTGGGTTTGCTAAGGAGCCCCGTTTTTTTGGGAGGTAACTGCATATAATCAGTAAGATTTTCTATTGGATCAACACTTTTTAGTTTGCCGAAGTTCGCCCCCGGTATAAGATTGATATCTATACCCAGGTTTCCGTCCCCGTTCCAGAACCTGCATTCCTGGAAAATAAGCCTGTCCTTGCGTTTGGCTATTTCTTCATATTTTAAATAATTTTCAACAAATATCTTTTGATCGCCGGATAAAACGGCTCTCTTCGGATACAAAGCTGCGTAGGCTTCCGTGAGGGTAGCATAGTCCTGCATAATCGTCTGAAGAGCGTTGAAATATTGGTTGTCGCTGAACTGGCTTGCCATATAGAGATGCTCCTCGTTTCGGTTCCATTGAAGATTTTCAACTGCGGCCGAGTTTGACGGAGTGACATCATTAACCAATTTTTCAATTTCAGCGACGACCACTTCCGAATAAAACTTGTTTCCGTTTACAGTTATAAACTCCGGAATTTTGGGCATTTCGCGCTCGTCCATTTTGCTAAGGTCGTTGATGAATTTTTCCATCTTCTGCCTCTCAACAGCGGTTAATTCAGTTTTTGGATCCGACATCGCCTCGTTAAGCTTTAATCTGATATCATCTAAAAGGGTGTTCCACGAAGAACTGTACATCTTAGCAACAACGCCCAAAAATACGGTGTTATTGTTAAATGAACCTTTTTGAGTTATTATTTCCCATTTCTTGCTGAATTCATCGTTTGCCGCCATTATGTGGCTGGTCATATTTCCTAAAGAAGAAAAGTCGTCCACTAAAGGTTTTTTCTGTATTACGGACTTGAATATTTCAGCCATTTTTTTCCTTGCAATCGGGTTTTCCGGCCGGACAAAGCCTCCTCCGATCCCGTCCAAATAATCCAGCCAGCTTTTTGCTTCTTTTTCAGTCAAAAGACGTATTCTTCTCGCCTGATTTACATCTCTTTTAAGTTTTTCTTTCAGCGTTTCCCCGGTGGGAAGCACGGGGCCGTATTTATTTTCTAGTCCCCTTACTTCTTTGTACACCGCGGTATGATATTTCAGAAAACCCATTTCAGAAGTTTTCTCGCCGAACATAGCGCTTCCTCTCAGGAATATCAATCCGCCTGCTGCAAAAACTAGCAATGCCGTTATGACGGTATATGCAAGCACCGTGATCAGCGCTCCGGACAAAAGCGCTAATGCGGCAAAACCTACCAGGCCCACAAGAAAAACTATTCCGGAAATACCAAGTATAACTTTAGCCGTAGTTTTTCCCGCGGTTTTCATTTTTGGCTTTGCTATGGCAACCAAGCCCGAAACCAGAACGAATAATGCTCCCAAGACAACTGCGATAACTGTCCAGATGCCTCCGGCAGCGATAACGACTGCGGCTATCCCGGGAATAAATATCAATGATATCAGGGAAACTAAACCCACTACCATTAAAATGCCGCCTGCCAACTGGACTTTTACTCTTGAAAGGCTTTTCTTAAATGTTTTGGAATAAGTGCCCTCCCCAAGAGCGCTCATGGCTTTTTTTGCCATGAATATGTGCCAGAAAGACGTGAATGTGGGCAAAGCGATAAGTACAAGCACTATAGCGCTAACCACTATCGTTATCGGGGAGAAAAATGCGCCGAAAATGGACATGGCCGCGGCGGAAAGAGCCGATGGAAGCCCGGATACAAAGAATCCTCCCAAAAACCCGCCGAAATAAATCGAAAACATTGTCCCGATGCTCACGAAGAAACCCTTCATTGTCTTTTGCGCTTTGCCCATAATAAATTTCGGCAGGACCGCCGACATAGTAAGTAAAGTCATTCCGAAAAACGAGCTGAAACCGGAAGCGGCTATTGATGCAAAAAACGGCATGCTCATAAAGCTCAATAAAGGAACCACCGGGGCAAAAAATAGCATGCCGACAAAAATGAAAACGGCGGCAAGAAAAACCGTTGCGGCTTTAGTGCTTAATTTCTCTATTCCCCAAAATTTGAAACCAAGAAGGGGCTTAAATATTCTTTTCCAGAACAGTTCGCGGGTTACAGTGCCGAATTTTGAAACGATTGTCATGCACAGGAATCCTATAAAACTAATCGTGCTAGTAAAGGCGAGAGCGATTATCGGTATTGATATTATTACTCCTAAAAACGACAATACGCCTATAAATGCCGTTACCGCGAAAACTATGCCTAATAAATTTCTTATAACCTTATAGGCTTTTATATGCTTGACTACTTTTGAAACGCCAACCTTTTCAAGCCTCTTAAACTCTTCGTACTCCGCTTTCGTCAAAACATATTTCATAAGTCCAACTGTATCTTCCTTTAATGCTTTTGCTACTACATCAATCGGCTTGTCTGCAATTGCCCCGTTGAGAGCAGCCACCAAATTATAGTGGTCTGCGTAGAAACGAGGGGCAGCCAAAGGAATAATATTTAAAAGGATATTTTTCAAATTGGGGAAAAATGCTTCAGCCAAATTTTGTGGCAGGTTGAAAAGGTCAAGATTTGAAACATCGACCTCAGCATTACCAATTCTTACTGTGCCCTGTTTCATTAATTTCATCAGCGCTTCAAAAAGAAACGACACATCAGTTTCTATTAACTTCTTTTTCAGTTCAGCGGCGGCTTCGGCATACTCCGGCCTTTCAGTTATAAACTTTGCCGCCGGTATCTGTTGTTTAACAAGTCCAACAAAAATATTGGTGATATTTTTGATACGGGAATCAATATCTGTCCGAATAGCTGGCTTTCCGGCTAACGGTGCTGCAGCAAATGCTTCAACTTTTTTCGCAATCATTTTTGCAGTGTAAGTAACCAGTTCCGGTACGCACGTAAGCTGACCAAAAGAATGCTGTTGCGCATATATAATTGGCTGCACAAGGAATTTCTCTAATACTTTTTCCTCAAAAGTTTCAACAGCCATTGTCCTGTCAACCGGATAAAGGTCAACCTTTACTTTATTACCGACTTTACTAAGCATATACGGATTTCTGATAATAGTGGGAAGCACATCGTCAATAGCTGCCTTTCGGGCGGTTTCTGCTAAGCTATCGCCTTTGTAATCTACGGCAAGGATCATTTCGTCAGGTAATGCACTGGACACATTTTCAAAAATTGGCTCTAATATTTTTTTCTCCAGCAGTTTGTTTATAAAAAGTTGGAAATTCATTAGACTGTTATCTCTTGCCGCATCGTTAATGCAATTCTGCGCAAAAACTTGTATTATATTTAAGTTTCTTTCATCGTTGTCATCAAAGATTTTTTCTTGAATTACTCTTTTTAAGAATAAGGTCTCACTGGTCGGAGGACATAAGTTGAGATAATTTTTGAAAGCATTTCTTTGAGCCTCATTTGCGGTATCCATTGTTCTAAGTCTTTCGAGTAAATCTTTTTCAATGTAGTTAATTGCCTTTGTTTTGAACTCAGAAAATACTATTCCGTTCTGCAAATCCGGAGCATTGGTAAAAATATCGCCGTTAAAATCCGCGGCTCGGTTGTGAACCTTTACGGCTTCCTTCAACTTCGCCATAAGAATTTCACGGGTAAGTAACTTATTTTTTATAATGTAGATGATTACTTGGTAATCGGTATTTCCATATTCTTTTCCGAACCTTTCTTCCAGGTTTTTGAGGGCATCTTCTGTAATATAGCCTGAAGCGTCAACTGCTAGATTATTAAGCGTTTTTGCGAAACCGTTTACCCTCTTTTTCATTTTTTCGAACCCGTTTACAGGGGGAGCTTCTCCTCTGTCTTCGGGATTATATCCTTCCGCTTTCTTGAACGGATTTTCAAGGATGACTTTTTTTGCTTCTACTAATGGGATTAAATAATTTACTTCGTCCGGCGAAAAGAAAAGAGCTAATTGATCTCGCGTTCTTCTCTCTCTTTCTTCAGGTGTGATATTTGGGTCCAGGGCCGGCATGGCGTTGAGTGCCACAAAAACAGACAGTTTGGATTCAATATCTGCCAGCGTAATCGGCTTTTTAGGAAGAAGTTTCGCAAGCATTTCAGGCCTTTTCCCGGCAGCCATTCTTTTCTTCTTCTTCTTTGCTAAGGAGCTTGAAATCCCTTTTGCTATTCCATACAACACAATGATCGGCAAAACTAAATAAAATATAATATTCTGGTTTGTGGCTATTCGTATAAAATCGCCCAGGTTGAATGCCACTATCTGCATACGAAACCATGCCCGCGGATCTGTCAGCATAACCGTAGGGGAACCGTCCGGACCGTAAGCCTTGTCATAAATGCCTTTAAGAGCTTCCCTGGAAATTCTTCCGCTGATGTCTATGCCGTACACTATATTCATAATGTCAGCACCAGAAATCTGCCCAAAAAAACCTGCGCTATATTCTGTGGTTCTCGCGATTTGAACAAAATTCCTTAACGCGCTCAGCCCTCCGAGAATACTGGTTATATTGCCTAAACTAATATTATCAATGGCTTCTATTGCACCCGGGTTGTTCCAATTATTTGAATGAGTCCCGTCTTTCTTGTACAAAAGACTGTATAAGAAATAAATTGTCTGTTGATTTTGATTTGCGATCTGTTGTACTAAGCCGGCAAGATCTGTAGCCAAATTCAAAGGATTTCCCAGGGAATCACAAAGATTAGCATTGAGCCACGCTATTAATGAAGAAGCTGCGTCAGTGCTATAATCGGTAAATAGTGAAGTAGCTAAGGTATAAACCTGAAGAGTATCATTGGCAAAGGCCTCAGGATTATCAAACGCATTTGAATGTGTACCGTCAGCGTTGTATAGCAGTCCCATCAATATAGCCATGTCAGTGAAGTAGCCGTTCACATCCTGAGTCAGTATTCCGCTTGCAGGTATCGTTGTCCCGAACAAAGAGTTGAACGCGTCCCGAGCTCCGGTTACCGTCCTTAACTGTGTAACTAGATTGCTTACAGCCACTATGTCACCGGCAAACGTTGCAGGATCGCTGTACGCGTTGCTTCGTGCCGCGTTGACAATTATTGCTTGCTGGGCTACGGTCAGGTCCGAATAAATGGTCGTACCGTCTATTGCAACACCGTTTTTGTCTGTGGCGCCGACAAGAGCTGTTCTTTGCGAGATGCTTAATCCGTTCCAGTACGTAGTAGGATTCAGGTATAACATTCCTATCAGTATGGCCATATCAGGGTAGTAACCGTTTGCGTCAGCCGTCAATGCTCCGGTTGCCAGTATTGATGTCCCGAACAAGTCATTGAATGCATCTACGGCTCCCAATGTCGCCCTTAACTGTGTCAATAGGTTACTTACAGCTATAAGGTTATCAGAAAGTGTAGTGTTTGACGGAATTGCCACCAAGCGATTTCCGTTTATGTCATACAAGAAGCTGAAAAGTAAAACACCCTGAGTTGTTGTTATCTTATTTGCCG
Source organism: Elusimicrobiota bacterium (assembly GCA_026388075.1). Taxonomy (NCBI): domain Bacteria; kingdom Pseudomonadati; phylum Elusimicrobiota; species Elusimicrobiota bacterium. Next base: position 1,078 of record JAPLKN010000113.1, on the reverse strand, counting down.
GTTGACCATCGCCGGTATTAGCAGTAAACGCATTTGCACCAGTCAAACCGTATATGTTGTTTAAAGCTGCAAATATCGCTGCATTTGCAGGAACTCGCATATACGTTAAAAAGCCGTCTACCCAAATTATGTCGTCCCGCAATGTAGCTACTGTAGGCCTCGTTGCAAGATGGGCCCCCAATCTATCATATAAGAAACCAAATAAAACTACACCCTGATTTTTTGTTATTGTAGTTGTACCGTCACCGGTTGTAGATGTAAACGCATCCGATCCGGTCAAACCATATATGTTGTTTAACGCCGTTTGTAATGTAGTATTACCTCTTATCGTTGTTAAGAAACCGTCTACCCAAATTACGTCTGCCTGAAGTGTAGCTGCAGCAGGCCTCGTTGCAAGATGAACACCATCTTTGTCATACAAGAATCCAAACAAAACTACACCCTGATTCTTGGTTATCGCTACTGTTCCGTCGCCGGTATTGGCTGTAAACACATCTGCGCCGATCAATCCATATATGTTGTTTAAAGCTGTCCTTAACGTACCATCTGTACGAATCACCGATAAGAAACTGTCTACCCATTTTACGTCTTCCTGAAGTGTTGCCTCAGTAGGCCTCGTTACAAGATGAACACCGTCTTTGTCATATAAGAATCCAAACAAAACTACACCCTGGTTCTTTGTTATCGCTACTGTTCCGTCGCCGGTTGTAGATGTAAACGCATCCAAACCAGTCAAAGCGTATATTCTGTTTAACGCTGTCCTTAACGTACCGTCTGTACGAATCACCGCTAAGAAACTGTCTACCCATTTTACGTCTTCCTGAAGTGTTGCCTCAGTAGGCCTCGTTACAAGATGAACACCGTCTTTGTCATACAAGAAACCAAACAAAACTACACCCTGATTCTTCGTTATTGCGTTTGCCGCAGCTCCATCGCCCGTGTTAGCTGTAAACACATCTGTCCCTGTCAAGCCGTATATTCTGTTCAATGCTGCTCTTAAATTAGCATCACCGCGAACTATCGTTAAAAAGCTGTCTACCCATTTTACGTCTTCCTGAAGTGTTGCCTCAGTAGGCCT
>JAPLKN010000112.1 GCA_026388075.1 Elusimicrobiota bacterium | reverse complement strand
ATAATTGATCTCTTTTCGGAAAAACTTGCACTTCGCGGGGTTGAGCTTCACGTTGGAGTCTGCTAACCGCTTGAAGACGGATTTCAAGTCGCCTAGATGGGTTTCAAAGGTTGAAGAAAATACTATTATATCGTCCATATATACCACCAGACACTTCCATTTAAGACCAGCTAACATAGCATCCATAAACCTTTGAAACGTTGCAGTTGCATTGCATAGGCCGAAGGGCATTAAACTCATATAACCCGCTGTCGGTAACTAATGCGGTCTTTCTTTTCGATTTTTCGTCCATAGGGATTTGCCAATACCCTGCGTATAGGTCCAGGGTGTCAAAGACTGTTGGACAGCATTGCTAATGAGCCGTCCATACGCGGCAACGGGTATACATCTTTGACGGTGACGTCGTTCAATCCTCGATAGTCTACACAGAACCGTAATTTGCCATCCTTTTTCTTCACCAGCACTATTCTTGAAGACCAGGGGCTATTTGATTCCTGGATTACATCTCGCGCTATCATTTCCGTAACTTGTTGTTTGATATTGTCGCGCTCCTTGAATCCTATCCGCTTCGGTGAGCAATGAATTAATTGAATATTGGTTTATAAATCTAGATTGTCAAGAACTTTGAAATTTTATATTTCAAACTTTTATATTTATATTTTAACTAATTTGTATAAATGATCAATATATTTGTTGCACAAATTGATCGTTAGTTTGCTTTTCCAAAAAGTTTGAATTGCATGAATCAAGTCAGCTTGGTTTCTTGGCTTCGCCTTTTTGCGAATGTACCATTTCAAATAAGCCCATACCATTTCTATAGGATTAAGATCCTAAATTAAAAGTTCTGTAAAAAGAATCTTCATTACAAAAATTAAATACTAACCGGGCTCTGTGGAGGAGTTTGCCAATGATTAATATTCCTATTTTTAATGTATTGCTTAGTGCTCTTGCTGATATGCTTTGGATCATTATCCATAACCAGACGAAAGCCATTTGGGAAAGCTTCATCTGTGAATGGTATCAGATAACGGTCTAAAATCTGTTGGTAGCCTAAGCTATTCATTGTACCATTAAAAATACAAACATCAGTTGCACCATTCCTACTTATTCCACCCCACACATGAACCTTCAAATTTAAATCGTTATTTTCTTCATAATTTAAAACTATATAGAAAAAACTTACCGTTAAAGGATGCTTAAATTTACCCCATTTGCTTTTGTCATACTTTGAAACCCATCTTCTGTTAGCAAAGACCAAAATACAACAAAAGCGAAGCAAATGCATTTCGCTTTTCCACATTTTCTCTGGATATGACTTGACAATATCGCGTTTTAATCGAAACTTGTTCATGTCTTGCTAAAATTCGACATATGGTGCTTTCAGAAATGCGGTTATTCAATTTCTCCTTCATATCTGCTAGAGATAATTCAGGATCCTTTTTCAACATTTCTAAAAGCTGCAATTCTTCATTGTATGATAATTTTCTGTTTCGCCCAGGTGGTTTTTGATTATAAAGATTACCATACCTTTCATATCTGATTAAAAAAGCTTCGACTGATTCGCGGGAGATTTTCAAATCGTCAATCGATAACAATTCTTTTAAAATATCTTTTATTGAATATCCAATTGATCTGAGATTCAATATTCTTTTCTTCACAAACGGTGATAGTCTAGGCATAATCTGATATAATAAATATTTTTTGAAATCAATGACAAAAAGTTCTAAATAATAATAATATAGGCCTAAAAATTATATAAATTAAATCATGCACATTTAAAGCTATAAAAAAGAGATAGTTAATGACCAAAATCAAATTTTTTGAATTTAACTGTGAAAGGTTAACTAAAAACTCTTGGAAGTACCTAATGGAACCATATTTCCTAAAAAACGAACGCATATTCAGATTCCTCATTAAATTTTACATCTAGTGGATGTTACTTTAATTTAATTAGACGAAGTTCTTTTGCCCTAGAGGTCTTTGAAAAAGCAGCATCAAAAAGCAGCTTCACAGCATCAAAAAGCAGCTTCGCAGCTTCAAAATGCTAGGATGATTCTGCAATGTACTGTAGAATAAATATGTGTTTATGACCATGTACAAATACACCAACATT
>JAPLKN010000111.1 GCA_026388075.1 Elusimicrobiota bacterium | reverse complement strand
AGCGCTTTCTCAAGCAGCATTTCTCCATTTTTTACTATTTGCCATACTCCTTCTGCAATGCCTATCAGTTCCGGCGCTTCATGCTCAGGCGCAAAATTCTGTTCGCAGTCGCGCTTGGCTTTTTCATTTGCGGGATTTTCCCACCAATTTTCATATTCAGGGTCCCTAACAATTTTATCGCCATGGTCATCGCCGTAAGCTTGATATGTTTCATTAAGAGTAAGCTTAGCTTCATTTTTCTTAGGCTGATCCTCAGGTTCTTGATCTTTTCCTGACGCAACCCTTACACATGAATTTGTAATATCATAATCATTAAAATATTCCTGTTCGTCCAATTTCACTGGTTTGGGATTTACTATAAACTTTCTTACAGCTTCATAAACAATATCTCTGTTGCTGGTTGTTTCAGATTCATCCGACAATAAAACTTCTGCCCCCATTTCTTTTGCGGCTTTCTCAACATACGCGATAGCTTCTTGAAGGAAATCTTCAGCACTATATTCTTCCAGAAATTCGTTTGTTGGATTAATCGCGCGTAATATCAATACTGGTTTTCCTTTCACTTTATTCTTTAATACAAGCATTGAGCCGACAAATCTACTTTCCAATCCTTCTCCTGCAGAAAATATAACCGCTGTGATGCGAGATTCACCCATAATATCTTCTTCTCTAGTATAGCAGGCATCTCCGATATCTCCAGCCATTTCCCCTAATATTCCTTTTGTGAAAAATGCTTCCACTTTCAATTTTTCACTGCTCCTATTTTTAACAACTTCATTTACTTCGACTTCTATTTCCTTAATATCATTAAACAATTTAAATACTGGCTTTTTAACATTTTTATCAAAATGCGTATGTGCCTTAATAAAAACGCTTTTTAGTTCCATTATTGCTGACAATGATCCTATGTTTACTCCCTCACTGAGTTTGTTTAATATGTTTTGTCCTAATCCGGGATTTTCATCAAAAGCATTCAAAATCACTGCCTCGACAACCGTTTTTTCTATAAACTTTTCTATCCCTCCAAGGCCTCCGATCACTTTTTCTATAACTTCATCCATTTTGTTGCATTGTTTGATTTCTTCTTTGACGGCTTCGTATTCTCTTATCTTTTCTGTTGCATATCTATTTTCGTTTCCATTTTTAAGCTCACTTTTAGACATTTTTTGTTTCATTTCTTTAATCTGTTTATCTAATCCATCAATGAAAATCTTTTTAACATAGCTAAGCTTATCTCCATCTTTTTTACTGTTAATTTTCACGCATTTTTCTACTAATACCTTGTATTTTTCAAAGATACTTTTAGTTTTATCTGAGAATTCTATTTTTCCTAGCTTATGAACCATAAAACTTGTATCTCCGGCTTTTTGATAAGCTATATCCAGCTCAGGAATTTCTCCATCTTCTTCTAAAAATTGGAAATGTCTCACAAACCTTTGTAAATTTTCTCTTCCGCGGGAACCATGCCCCCATTCTGCTGTATAAAATCCTGTTATTGCGCCTATGATTCCTTTCAGCAACGGATTTGACAAATCTTTTAGGCTGATTGTTTTTTCTTTTATCAGCTTTTCCATTACAGATTTTATGATATTTTCAAAATCTTCGATTCCTTTGATTCCTGTTGTACTTACTCCCATATTCGATAAATCATATTTCCCGTTTTCTATCTTGTCTAGGACTTCATTTCTAAATAAACCCCTATGTATCAAAACCATATCCTTGTTGGCGCAATAATCAAATCTTTCAAGATAGTCATTCAGCAGAATATTCCAATTTTCTATTGTGTCTTTGTCCGTCATTATTCCGTTATCTAATAGGCTGTTTATCCCTCTATAGAAACGGAGTTTCTTATCATGTCCGACATGCTCTTTTTCATAATTTATTATCATAACGAATACTTTAAAATCAAAATTATGACTTAAGATTTGATTTACGAATCTTCCCTTTTCGGCAAGCATTTTCTCATTATTTTCAGATGATACGAACTCTATAAACTGATCAACTTCTTCCGCATTCGCCCCCAACATCCATTCTATGTTTTCTATGATTTTATCGTTAGGAAGTGTGGCATGAATAAATTTCGGATATTTATTTAACAACTTGATAGTCTTAAATTTATTTGCGTATTTAATCATATCTTTGTATGTAAATATTTTTATAATCGTTTCTTTTTCCATTCCGCCTTCCGCAAGTGCAGAAATAATACGATTTAATTTCTCTACCTTCATTTTGATAATTAATTCCTTTATATGCATCATAGATGCTGCGCCAGAAAATGAAATAATTAGCAATGCAAAGGCAACAATTCCCGCGGGACCCATAACAGGTAATATGGAAAGCAAAGGAATCGCAATTAGAAGCCCTAATATAAAAGAAACTATGTCAATACAGATTGGAATTGATCTTGGCATTATTTCTTCCGCTATCTTTTTCTTTATTTGAGATACTAAATTCAGGGAAATAAGGTTTTGAATTTCATCGTCAAGTTTACTTTGGTTCAAATGCTTTCCTTCCCCGACTAACTCCAGTTCCAGTTTTTCCGCTTCTTTATGTAAATCTCCTACTAGTTTCGTATTATTATCTTTAAAAAATCCTCTGCTCACTTTTTCAATATTGGCCACATAGTCTTCATATGCTTTCTCCAGTTTCATTAGCTCATACCCTTCGTGAAGAATAGCACCGGCCAGGAGTATTGGATTGTTCTTTATCTTCTCATATAATCCATTTGATATATATATTGCTTTTCTTTCAAATCCGCCGTGCAGGGCTTCATAATTTTCAAAACCATTTGTAACCAATAAAGGTAATTTATCCGAAGGTCTTACCATTACAACATTCAGGTTTTTTCTTATATATTCGGCCACATCTGAATACGCCAATCCTTTTTCTGTCAGTACTTCGAGTGCCTTTTCAATAAAAACACTCTCTTTTTTTCTAATGTCAGTATAGTTTGTATCCTCCCCTTGCCGTGAGGTGCCATCCTCTTTAATGACAGTAGGGTGGTCTACGTAAATTTGCTTTTCCCCGAAAATCCAATATCTTTTGCCGCTCCATATTCCTTCATTAACACTATAATGCCCAACTCCCTTTCCTTTTGAGATATTGGAATCATAGAAATCCTTATTTTTCTTTAGGAATCTATTATCCGGTTTTTTAAGAAATGAAAGCAAAGATCCTTTAAATTTAAATGCTGAGCTTCTGGGTGATTTTGCAAATTCTCGGATCGCCTCTTCTACAGAGATAGTCCTTGAATCGTCGCTTAAAATACTAAAAATCTCATTCAAATCATTTTCGGTTGCTTCTTTTCCAAGTATTTCAGCAAAAACCTTTCCAATAGCATGCCTCTCAATCAATAATATCTGCTCCTTCGCGCTAGTTTCAGATTCATAATATGACTTGGAAGTTTTATTGTTTTTTCCCAAAATACCAATATCTCCTATAGCTAAAAACCCATTTTTGCTTTTTAAGGCAATAAAAGGTTCGGCCAAGTTAAATCCTTTACTAATTGCACTAATTAAAAATTGTTTTACTTCATCAAAATCTGATTTTGTAAATTCCCTCATATCTTTGATTGAGAATTCATTTTCATCTTTTAGAAGAATCGCTTTCCCTTCGCATAATTCATAACTATCTGGATGAATTTGAATAGTGTTTTTAGTTTTAGGATATTCATTTAACTTGTTGAGTAAGAATGTTTTTTCTTTTACATTATTTCTTTCATAACTATAATACGGAATAAGCAATATCCAATATTTGCCTTGATATTTTGTTCTAAGCCAAACAAACTGCGAGCCATCACTATCAATAAATTCTTCAAACTCATAGTCTTTATTTATCTCCTTGACATTCGGATATATAGGGGATGAGAGCAAATCTAGAACAAGTTGGCCGAAAGCTTTTGTTGAGTCTTCAAGTTTAATTTTTTCATAGAAAATGTCTCTAGATTTTCTGGCTTTATAATCAGGAATATTTCTTTGCTTGTAAAGCTCTATTTTTAACGATTCAAAAAACTTTTCGTAAATACCTATAAGGCAATTATTTAACAGCTCAGGAAAGTTTTCATCATTTAAGTCAATTAAATTATTGTTTAATAAACTCCTGGCACTTTCTGCTAATTCATTAATTAAAATATCGATAGCTTTTTTATATTTTTGCCCATAAACAAAGAGAGGCTTTACGGTTCTCATGGATTCATACCAATCTATGCCCATCCGATTATCATCTAAATTTATAGTGAGTTTCTTCAAGCCAAACCTAAGGCGCTCAATCTCTTCGTCAATCAATCTGCCCAAAGATTCTTTGTCTTGTTCTTCTGATGTTTCTCCAACAGATGTTTTAGAACCGGAAACATCTTTTGCATTTCCACTCTTTGTCGCTTTATTAGTTTTTTCCATTAACATCTTAGTGGCCAATAAAGGAGCATAAGACTCTCTGATATCTGCTATATCCGTATCATCTACGCCAAAATATGTCTTCAAAACATTTTCAGCTGCCTCCATGCACAAAACGGCTTCCTTTGGATCGTCTGAAATTAGTTCCTTACAAATAAAATTTACCCAAATTGGCCAGGAATCGCCAAGATCTTCTGGCATTATTTCTATGGGATGTTTTCCTAAACTGACTGCTTTGTTTAAAACTTCGCCATATTTCAATTCGGCTTTTAGCATCCAGTTTTCAATTTTTAATTCTTTGGTATCTCCATGAAGTTTAACTATGTCTCTGTTATTAAAAAATAGAATATCCCCCCAAGGATAAGTGTATTTACATTTTAACTTGCTTATATCTCTTTTTCTCAAGAAGTCTGCCGAACCCCAAAATTCTTTCCCGGTTCCATCTCCGTAATAATCAACAATCATATCTATCAATTCAATATAAGACGGGGCAGCGAAAACTAAGCCATCAGTTTCTTCATCAACAGAATCCTTTGCAGTTGCATCAATAGCGTAATGAATCCCATTATAGAGGAAATGCGTAATAAAATGATTTTCGTAATTCTTCGGATTTTCCCATTTTCTTTTTCCCTTCCAAACATCTAATCCGTCCGCATAAAGAAGGTCAACTTCCCTAGCACCTTTAAAATTTTCGTATAATTCTCTTCCGAGCATTCTTGAGATATATTGGCAACTCTTTGATAACGATCGCTTGCCCCACTTCTTATGGGTCTTTTCTATAGACCCGGCAATCCCTTTTTCGACGTCTTTATCCAAAGTCAAACTTGAATTGACATGGAATTCAACATTATTTTCTTTTTTTACTTTCTCTTCGCCCTTTATGCTCAAATATGGAAGTTTTTTGAGCTTTCTTCGGAGCGGGGTAAGCTTATCATCTGGTTTTTGTTTCAGGTTGAATAAATATGAATTGATTTTTGAATGGATTTTGTAAACCGGAGGCACTGCGATTATGACTGTTAGGATTATTTTAATAAGTGCGGTAATATGAGGAATTAATGCAATTATTGATGCAATACCTGCAAAAGGAAGGAAAAGAAGAAATCCGAAACCTGCCCTGAAAAGGAATTTCAAGACAATTTCTTTAGTGATTTCTTTCCACCCTTTGTCTTTGGATTTAGCCTTCCATTCCAAAATGGTGTGCGCAATTGCAAAGCCGATTGTTGCCCAAAGAATGCCGATCCAAGGAAATCCCAGCAATGAAATAATAATGCCTGCCCACTGAAACGCTACAGTCTCCCAAATAGGTGCGATGTATTTAACATACTTTTCGTGTGCTTTTTCGCCCCATTTTTTCTTGACCCACCCGGCCCCAATCGCCATGAAAGGTTTTGCTTCTTTTGTTAGTTTTTCAAATGGTTTTAAATTCTCTTTCATTGAGCTAAAATTAACTTTATTTAAATCAATTACGGCTGTATAAACATCCGAAACACCTTCAAGCTTACTAAACTTTGTGACTTCCTTATCAGCCAGAACTTTCTCGTTAATATTTCTCAAAAACTTTTCCCCGTCTGGTTTTAAACCGCTGGTTGTAATTTCGGTTACGCCTAATGCTTTAAGATATAACCAGAAATAATACATTGCCCACTGCATATATCCTCTTCTTTGCCAACCAGTATGAGTTTTAAATTTATTTAAGAAACACTTTGGCCCGTCTTCTAAGTCAAACTCAATAAAAGATACTTCGTCGTTAAAGAACAATTTCAATGTATGCTGAAAACCATTATTTTCTAATTCTATATAGTATTTTTCTTCCGCATTTAGAATAATTTTTAGTTTATTTTTACTTTCCAATAAGTTTTTAAATTCACCGCTTGCTTGAGTATCTAAAGACAATTTCTCAAATAAATTGCTGTCTATTTCATTCGTTTTTTCTATTTCAGCTATCTGTTTTTTAACTTCATTTTCTTTTTGAGCAAAAATACTAGTTTCACTAACATTCTTTAAAGTGACAAGGGATTTATCATTTTTAAACCATCTCCTGACCATATCGCGCAAAGTTGTAAGCTTTCCTTTAATTACATTGGTCGGATTTTTAGAAATTTCCCTTATTGATTCGGATATCTCAGTTAAATGTTGAGCATCGGTCTTTTTTGCCGGCTTTTTTAAATAATTTATTGTCCCTGTTCTATTTAATAAAAACACGATACCCGACACTATGCCAAATACCCCCAAAATACTTATTGAAATATTTAGAAAAACAGGAATGCCTGCATAAATAAAAGGAGTTAAAAATGCCGCTGCCGATAAGAAGCCGAGGATTATTTCGCCAACCCATCCTGATATAGCGCCGGACAATTTCCATAATGTTGACGTAGGATAAGGAGTTTTTAATCTTGTTAGCGGGCGTTCTGCTAATTTTCCGTCTTTCATATCTGGAAATAGACCTATAATTCTTGGCGGGATGAATTCTTTAATGGAATCAAGCGCAAATTTAATAAAATTTATGTCTTTCGACTTATTAAAAAATGCTTTTTTAGAACCTTCATTCATCGCCGCCAATAGCCCGAATAAATAGTGCCCCAGCTCATGCGCAAAAGTAAAGGGTAAAGCCATGTAGTATAAAAATCTTTCCTTTGCAAGTATTTCTTCCGCGTCCTTCTGGCTAATTGTTGTTACTTCTTTATTTAAAACCGATTTTGCCGGTTCCTTTTCGATGTCTGTAATTGCTGCTTTATTCGGAAATAATTCATTCCAGAGTTCGTGCACTTTGATCTGAACAATTGTTGCAAAACCTTCCGCGGTTTCACGTAGATCTAGTGAATAATAATTTTTAACCCCTATAATTCTTTCCAATTCCCCCGCAATTTCTGCTGAAATATTTTGTATCGCCGCTATAAACTCTCTGGTACGATCTATCCCGTTAGCCCAATTATCCGCCCAGTTGTAAGCTAGTATTCCGGCAAGAACTATGCACAAAATGCCCTCTTGAGCATTACTGGATTTACTATGCAAATCAAGCAAAGGTTGAATATCCTGAACCGTTACTTGATTAGGCGTTTTCTTGAGAAGTGTTTGAGTTATACCCCAAAATGTTGGCTCTTCGCGGCCAGGCGCATCAGTAATTCCAACAATTCTTTTAAGTCCGGCATATTTCGGCTTATTCTGCCAATTTTTACGCAGTCTCTTTCCAGTTCTTTCAAAATATTCTTTCGCATACTCTTTGCATGTATTTATCATTAAGGCATAGGGTTTTTTATCCTCTATTTCCTTTATTTGTCTTTTAACCTCTCCGAGTACTCTTAATTTTTCTTCTTCATTTTCATTCGCAAGCATATTTAGAGTAAAATTAATTGTACTTTTATATACAGTATTGATTTCCTCCAAGCCATACGCGGTTTTCATTTTTTCATATGCAATTAAAGCAAGTTTAACCTTATCGATTATTTTTAATTTATTATTTATTATTATTTTGAGCTCATTCATACATTGTATACCCAAGTAATCTGTATCAACGTAATACAGGCCGATAAGCAAACCGGCAAGAGCATTTATGTCAATATTTTCTAAAAGTCTTTTAAAAAGGTTTACTTTGAGTTTATCGCAAAAAGGGATATCGTTCATATAAAATGTATTTATCATGGCAAAGATCCATTGAAGACTATTTTTTTCTTTAATGAAATCACTAACTGATGCGGACAAATTATGCCTTTGTTCATAAAAATATTTAACAGCGTTTTCTTTGTCAGCCAACGTTTTATAATGATCAATAAAATACTTTTTAAAAACATTATCGCTGATAGGTAGCCATTTTAAAATATCTTGATATGTATTTTTATTATCAGTTGAAAGATAAAGGCCCAAGAAAACATCATCAAACTTTCCTGTATTATTTGACTGAAAATATCTCAATACATTTTCTATAACTGCCACTATGCATTCGTCTGTCTCATTTTCTTGTTCTATAATACTTTTTATATTTTTAACATTTTCGGAAAATACTATGCTTATTATCCCGGGAGTAAGATCATCTTGGTTTAGCCAAAGATTTATATAAAATTCATTTTCAAAATAAGCAATCCTGAAATCTTTGTCTTTTAATTTATTTTTAATACATTTCAAATCAATTTGCGCTAACTCATTTATTATTGTTTCGGAAAAAGAAGATTTCTTGTAGTAATTTTCAATATAATATTCATTGCAGACATGGTCTTCCGAGCTAGAACCTTCTTCCAATAGTTTTTGCACGATGATAAATAATATATTGTCATCACCGGTTTTTCTTATCAAATCAAAAACAAAATCAAAGTGGTCAGAATAAAGTTGCATTTTATTGAAAATATCAGGCCATTTATTTATTTCCATAATTTTATCTTTATGCTCACGAAATACTGCCAAGAAAAAGTCTGTTAGATTAAACCTGCTGTCTTTTTCCTTTTCAGATATGATTTCTTTAAGGCCTTTAACTACTTTATTTTCAAATGACTTATTTTTTGCTTTAGCGTAGCTAGCCAACTCTACAAACAGCAACGGAAACTCTTTCTCATCAATTGAGTCAAATTTCTGCTTAACCTCGTCTTTAAAATTCGTTCCTTTTTTTGACAAATCGACTAATTTTTCAAACCATTTTACAGATTCATCTCTTATATTATTTGGTTCTTTTTTTATTTGTGGTTTGCCCGCAGTCAGCGGCGCGCCGGCGGGGATACCAAAATCCTTATTCCATTCACTGTGAGCTTTAATGTTTGCTTTTATTTTCGCATCTCTAACCGCTTTCCATCTGCGTATTTTGTCCAATAAGCTAAGTGTTGCTTTGGCTCCAAAATGGCTAAGCGCTGCATTTACCGCGGTATTAACTGCATCTCTGATATACTCTAATCCCTGCTTCCTGATTTCGGTTTTAACTTTGTCTTCGGCTCCCTCATGACGACCCAAAAAATCATTCATAAGCTTCTTTGCGCGCTCGCCGGTTGCTTCAAGGATTCGCTGAATCGCTTTACGCTCCCGCTTCGGCGCAAAGTTTATCTCGCAGTCGCGTTTGGCCAAGTAATATTTTATGCCTTCTTTAAGTGAGTCAATATGAACGCCTAATCTTACTGCTTTTCCTTCCAACGTGGCGGCGGCATCAACGCGCCCGGGATTCTGAATGAATTCCTCAAAAGTTATATTTCCATCCTCGGCTAGTTCTCTGATAAGATCGTCGGCAGAAATTATTGCTTCTTGAAATAGCTCTTCAAACTTCTTCGCCTTTTCAAGCCAGTCTTTAGGCAGGGGATTGTCTTTGTGTTTTTTATTATAGGTTTCAAAGTACTTAAGGTAAGATTCTTCCAAGGCAAGCAATGATGGCTTTTGGGATATTTTTTCTTTTGAGGAAGTAATTATTTGGTTAGAAACCAAACTACCGCTTTCTATTACTTGTGAAAAGATCTGCCAAGAAGCCATATATACACTTGGCTCGTAAAAATCAAATATTGAACCTTCTTTTACAGCAGACCACCTTTTTGATTCAATTCCTTCAACATTTTCTTTTCTTGTTTTTTCCGCCATTTCAATGAAACTTTTACAGACCTCTTTCGGGGTTTTGAAATATTCTCCAACTGCAGTTATAAGAATGTCTCCTAGTGAAACTGCATTTATTTTTTTAGTTTCATAAGTGTTCAATAATATTTTGTGGAATAAGCACCAGTCAATATCAATTTCATAGTAGTTACTTATTGCCAAAATCATCATTAAAAATCCTCTTGCGCCTGTATGCTGGTCATCGGCAAAGAAGCTGCATTCTTCTAATTTTTTAAAACGTTCCTTATATTTAAGTTCTTCAGATACTTTTTTATTTCCTATCCCATAAACTATAGAGGAGTGCAATTCCGCTATACCGCCAAAAAGCTCGGTTATTATTATTTGATTTAGTCCCGGAGTATAATATTCTTCCTTTTTGTAACATTCAAACTTGAAAATATGTTCTTGTATTACATGATGAATTTCATGGCCTAATGAAATAATAAAATTTTCTATTGAAATTCTACCGATTCTTTCTCCGCCTAACTCTATGTGATCGGTATGAGCAATAAATTCTGTCCCCCCTTCTCTTATCCATGCATAAGCTGTTGCATATAAAGCAAAAATTAGCTCATTTCCGTCTAATTTCTTATCAGAACCTTTGACAATCAGATCAAAGATTGAAGTTAAAAATAATGCCATAGAAAATATAGTAGACCTCATATTCCCAAGACGTTTATCGTCAAGCAGGCTTTTCCTGAATATTTGCACATCCTGTTTTCTTAAGTTTTCTATTACTCTATTGCCCGCTGGCTTTAACATCTCAATATATTTGGCCATGTTTTCAGTTGTTAAATTTTCGCTTTCTTTGCTATAAGGACCATGAATACGGCATAAACGGCAAAATGCATATAACCTTACAGAATCTTCAAAACGAGAATCTTCAATAATCAGTTTTATTGTTTCAGAATCACATTTGTCTATCTCAGCATATTTATTCTGCTCTTCATCAATAGCCAGCAATTGCATCACTTTTTCAACATTTTCGGGAAGGTCATGAAGTTTGCCGTATTTCTCCAATGTTGAAGGAAGCGTCGCGGCTGTATTATTTTCTTTCT
>JAPLKN010000110.1 GCA_026388075.1 Elusimicrobiota bacterium | reverse complement strand
TATTGGCCTCATATGGTGTTCTACAAGTGTTTTAGCTATCTTTATATCAGAAGCTCCCAATCTAAGCCGTTTAAGGACTTCAGATACTTTCTGAGCGCCTTTTGATTCATGGCCAAAAAAACGCATTCTGTCACCGACTCTTTTGGCAGTAGAGGGTTTAGCAATGTCGTGAAACAGTGAAACTATTTTTAATAAGTTCAGTCTTGTAATCCCGCTGGATAAAGGTTCGTTCAAATGGTTTCTAACCTTTTCTCCATTTTTATTAAATAATTCATCCAGATTGTTAATTATGTTTTCAAGACTTCGCAGAGTTTCGGTTGAATGCTGCCATAATCCTTTGGGATGATAATAGAATTTTCTGCCGGATCTTTTCATTTCATCAATTTCCGGAAATAAACGATCCAGAAGCCCGGATATTTCCAGTTCTTCAATCTTATTTAAAGAATCTTCCGATGAAAGAATTTTAAAAAGTTCCTCCCTAATTCTTTCCCAGGCGCTTTGCTTTATTTTTGGGGCATATTTCTTAATCTGCTTTATCGTTTCCGGAACTATTTTAAATTTAAGTTCGGAAGCCATTCTATATGCTCTTAACATTCTCAGCGGATCGTCAGCTAACGCGTGAGCTGAAGTCAGCCTGATTTTTTTTCCTTTTAGGTCACTGAGGCCTTTGAAAGGATCAATTATTTCAGAAATTCTTATTTCTTTTTCAAGAGGAACAGCAAAAGAATTTATTGTAAAATCCCTGTTTTTAAGATCTGCAAGAATATTTGAACCTTTCATTTTTGAAATATCAATATAGTCCAGCCTTTTGTCATTTTTAAGCACAACACGGTAAATCTTATTTTCAGTATCCAAAATGACGAGCCTTCCGTTTAGTCCCCGAGCAATTTTTTTGGCTATACTTATTGGATTAGCCAACGTTATTATATCAAGGTCCCTATTTTCTTTATGAAGGATCTTGTCTCTTAACCAACCGCCGACAATATAAACTTCATTTTTTCCTGCAATTTTTAATATTTTATTAAATAGCTCATTCATAAATACCTTTACGCAATCTTGGGAACAGATGCGATTAATTTTTTTGTATATAAATCTTCTGGTGAGATAATAACTTTTTTTGTTTCTCCTTTTTCAATAATTTTACCATTTTTCATCACAATCACATAATCGGCGAATAGCGCCGTAGTTATTATATCGTGGCTGATAAAAATAAACGAAAGTAAAAAACGGTTTTTCAGCTTTTTAAAAAGTTCAAGGATTTGGCTGCCAATAGACACATCAAGAGATGAAAGTGGTTCGTCAGCAATCATTATTTTGGGATTTTTCAAAAGAGCCCTGGCTATCGCAATCCTTTGCCTTTGTCCGCCTGAAAATTGGTGCGGATAAGAATTGAGCATTATATCTGAAAGCCCGACAATTTGCAATATTTCTTTGATAGATTGTTCCTTGTCTTTATTAATTTTGTTCAGAGCTTCTTTTAAAATAGTCCCTACGGTCAGTTTAGGGTTCAGCGAAGAATAAGGATTTTGAAAAATCATTTGTATTGCGTTTGACAACTCGCTTTGAGAATAGCTTTTTATGTTTTTGCCTAATATTTCTATTTTCCCCGAATCAGGATTTATAAGATTACATAAAACCTTTGCTAGGGTAGTTTTTCCCGAACCCGATTCGCCTATTATTCCAAGAACCTGGCCTTCTATTAAATCAAATGAAACATTATCCAAAGCGCGTATAATTCCTGTTTTGTTTAAGAAAAACCCGCTTTCAACATCAAAATATTTGCTTATATTTCTAGCAGACAAAACTATTTTAGAATTTTCCATTTGATTACATTAACCTCGGCACAGAATCAATAAGCATTTTGGTATAAGGTTTTTTGGGATTATCAAATATCGCTTTAGTGGCACCGTCTTCTATTATTTCTCCGTTAGACATTACCAGCATTCTTTGGCTTCTTTCGCTTGCTATTGCCAGATTATGAGTAATAAAAATTACTGTCAGCAAATATTCTTTTTTCAGTTTATCTATTAAATCCAGAATTTCTTTTTGAATGGTTACATCAAGCGCGGTAGTTGGTTCATCAGCAATAAGAATTTTTGGTTTATTGATTACCGCCATAGCAAGAGCAATCCGCTGCCTTTGTCCGCCTGAAAGCTGATGAGGATATGCGTTATAAATTCGTTCAATATCATCAAACATCACATCTTTTAAAGTATCATTAATAATTGCCCGAGATTCTTTTTTATTAATATTCGGATTATGAATTGAATATGATTCAAAAAGCTGTTCACCAACTTTTATAACGGGATTTAATGAATTAAAAGGATCCTGAAAAACAATTGATATCTCTTTTCCGCGAATATCAGTCCATTCGTTTTGTTTGTTGTTCATGAGATTCTTATCCTTATAAAATATCTCGCCCGAAGTAATTTTTCCTTCATACGGAAAAATCAGTCCCATTATTGCCATCGCCAGAGTGCTTTTGCCTGAACCCGATTCTCCGACTACTGAAACTGTTTCGCCTTCATTTATTTCAAGCGATACACTTTTTACCGCTGAGATAACCTGCTTGTTTCTATAATATTCAACTGATAAGTTCTTAATTTTTAAAATGTTCATATTTAAGTAATAAGTGTTAAGGTGTAAGGATTAAGTAACGACTTTGTTTGTATAGTTTTTAACTTAATTCTTATCACTTACAACTTATCCCTGTTCTTGCTGTCTAGGATCTAAAGCGTCTCTTAAGCCCTCGCCTATCAGATTAAAAGATAAAACTGTAAAAAGTATGGCCAAACCCGG
>JAPLKN010000109.1 GCA_026388075.1 Elusimicrobiota bacterium | reverse complement strand
GTATAGAATGCATAGTCTTTTGCGGAAATCTTATTTTCAAGATAGGATTCCAGGAAAGAATAAAAATCAGAAATAAACGCTACTTCTTGTTCCGCAATAGTTTTTGAAAAGCTGTAATGAAGTTCTCTTATCAATCCTCTTTCTTCCGATACAAGCTCCAAAGGATTGATATTTTGATTAGACTTTACGAATCCTAAGAATTTATTAAGCTCCGGAAATTGATATTCCAAATTAATCTTATAAAGGTTTGAAAGTTCAAGCAGATTTGAATAAAGCTGATCCATGTGAGACAGATCTTTTGTTTTTTCAAGCAGGAATTTGTAGGTTGCATAGGGCATTTTTTCTTTAAGTTGATTTATAAGATCGGTAAGCTGCTTGCTGACTTTCTTATAATTGATATGCCTTTGTTCCTTAATAAGAACAAGATATTCATTAATGTTCGGAAAATCTGAAAGATTTACTTGCTGTTTATCTGCATATTTAGTCAGAAGCTTGTAATATTTTTCGCTTGATATTTTGCCTTGCGAGTATCTGGCCGTTAATTCATCCAGTTTTTCGTTGCCTTTTTCAAAATATTTTTCCCTCAATTTTGAAAGATTCTGCTTAACTTGAGGCATCTTGGCCTGAATTTCTTTTTGAGATTCTATTATCTTTCCCAATCGCAGGACATTTTCTTTATAAAGCTCATTGTTTTCTATGCCTACCAGAAGATGGGGCTTATTGGCCTTGATTGAATAGTATTCAGTACCTGAAATTCTTCCCGCTTCAACAAATGTATTTATAATCTTTTCCCTGAGAGCTTTGTTTTCTATCAAATTCACCCAGGAAGTATCTATATTTCCGGCACTTCCTTCAATATATACTTTGTTGAGATGGTACTTTTCATCCAAAAGCTCAAGAATCCTTGAAATATTTCTTTGAACTTCACTGTGGCAGTGCAGATCCTGGATATTTATTACCACCTTATCCGAATCAAAACATCTGCCGTCCGTTATCCTGCCGAGACTATAGGGAATGGTTAATCCGTCTAAAGTAAGCTTGACCTGCCTTGTAATGTCCCCGTCTGTAACAGCTAGCGCGTGTAACGCCTGGCTGAATACCGATGTAAACAAAAATGCCGTGACAGTTAATACTGCAACGACTTTTTTGAAGCTTTGAACGGTTTCCAGGCAATAAAACATTGCTGATAAAATTTGGGACTTTAACTTTTTGAAACGCCCTGACAGTTTTTCAGTTTTTTTCACGAAAAACTCCTTGATTTGTTTTTTAGATGCCATGATACCTCCGAATTAAATTATTTTTTCTATTACTAAATACCTGCCACAATGACAGGTTATTTAATGAATTTGGGGACGTAGTTAGATAATACGATATTCGTTTAAAATTTATTGCCAATAACATGAATCCATATCTAAATATCAAACTACGCTCCCCTTTTCCTCTAACGGGGTAAATAAAAAAAACACGGCCAAACAAACGTTTAGCCGTGTTTTCAAATCTGCATATTAATGACATACAGTAATCTTCAATACTTCCTCTAGGGAGTAATAAAATACATATTAAAATCAATAGGAAGATGCCTAACCCCCCGCTACTATGTTCATCAAATCTTTTATAGTTGTTTTCAACTCCACTAAAATAACTTTTTATATGATAATTCAATGAATTTTGCCAATTTTTCTTAAAACAGCTGTCTTTTTTGACCGTTTTAAAAACTGAAAAAGTAAACAAGTCATTGGATGTATTTGACTGTTTTTTGTCTTCTTTTCTGGATTCTTTTGAAGATGTTTTGGCCAAGCCGTGCTGGTCAAACAATTCCTGGACAATCTTTAAAGGAAGTACCGCAAAAGAAGAATATTCAAATATGGTTGACTGGCTTTTTAAAAGGTCGGCTAAGGTGGAATAGTCAATCTCCAAAGAAATATTTTTCGGGAAAATGACATTACAAACCAAAAATGGCATCAAAACCAGCTGTAATAAGATGTTTTTTCCTTTTTTGAATTTCATAGGAACGCAAGAGAAGAGTAATTTAAATAAATAAACCCAGCGAAGAAATTTGCACTTGCTGAGTTCATTACCCCCAAAAAGATAAATCCCCCTTTTATTATGTTTATTTACAACAATTAGGTAATCTTATACCAAAATAGTGTAAAAAAGGGGTGAAGAAGATGTAAAATATTTGTAAAATAACGGAAGGATGGAAATTTATTTTGGAAGGTCAAACTTCAGTGATTGAGGCTGCTTTTCTGACTCGGCAACCTTATACATTTCTTTAGACTGGTAGTTCATCATATTGGCAACAAATGTGTCGGGGATTTGTTTTATTCTGGAGTTAAAAATTGCTACGGAATCGTTATAAAATTCTCTCCTGTCGGCTATTTGATTTTCAAGATAACTTATTCTTTCCTGAAGCTGCCTGAAATTATTATTGGCTTTTAAATCCGGATAATTTTCGCTTACTGCAAAAAGCGATTTTAAGGCTGTTGAAAGATCCGCTCCCGCTTGAGCGACTTGCGGAGGCGTGGTTGCTCCTAAAAATTTTGTTCTTGCAAGAGTTACTTTTTCAAGAGTTTCTCTTTCGTACTTCATATACCCGTTACAGACTTCTACAAGTTTAGGAATCTCGTCATATCTTTGCTTTTCCAATACCATTATATTTGACCAGGATTTATCCACATTAACAAAAATCTGAATAAGCTGGTTATAAATTCCGATGAAATATAAAACAACCGTTACAATTAAAATCCCTGAGACAATCCATATTAAGGTACCCATATATTCCTCCTAATTAATTTTCCTTTGAATAAATATTTACAATGAATATATTATAGCTTATAAAATATTTTTTGCAAAACTCCAATCATCATAAGACCGATATAAAAATATTTTAATACGTCTAATGAAACCCGTAAAAACTGCCCCAGGGTATTGTCCAGCCGTTTTTAATAATTTCGGCCCTGTTTAAAACCGAATAACTTATTAAAGAAATAATAACTATCCCAAAAAATATCCCTAACATACTGCTCCATATCTTTTTGCCAGCCACTTCTTTTTCGTCTCTATCTGAAATAATAAAAGTTTTTTCAAAATCTCCTTTTCCTATAACAATATCATCCTCATTTTCTTTGGGTTTGTTTAACTCTTCTTCCAAAAGCTCAATTTCCGCTTTAGCCCTGGCATTATCCCATTCATCTATACTTATTTCCCCATCGCCGTCCTTATCAAATTCTTTCATCTTTTTCGCGTCTTGTTTTAAAGCCTGCAGTTTCTCATTCAGCTTTATTTTTCTTTCTTCAAACATATTCTTAAACTTCTTTACCGTGCCGAGAACATAGACGTAATCTCCGGAACATATTGTCCATTCAGTATACCTTTTTCTTGCAAAACGATGGCTTTCAATATTCTGATAATCTCTAATTAGCATTATCTCAGCATTCAAAGGGTCTACTAGTATTTTTCCTGTAGTATCTTCAATATAAAAATAACTGGACGAACTTCCTTCTTCTTCCTTAACCCAATATTTCCTTCCCTTGCTGTCCGTATTTTCGCGTTCAATCAAATATCTGTAATAAGCGCATTCAGTATAAGTTAAAGGGCTTTTCAACGGATACTTGAGTCTTGCAAGACCTACTATTTCGGCTATGCCCATAGCAACCGAACGAATCTTGGATGTCGGAGTATTTTCAATGAGCCTTTTAACCATCAGCTCCTTGAAACCCCAAAAAAGAAGCCCGCAGCCAATGAAAATTACTGCGAACTCATGAAGATAGCCGAACAAGTTTTTTTGCTGGGGCATTGACGAATATTTGAAGGATATCGTAATGACCAGAAAAACAAATACGATAGCTGGCACTATTACCAATAGATTTTTTTTGTTTTTTAAAAAGTTTGCATTCAAATTAGAGTTAATATACATATTTTTCTAGGAGTACATTTTTAAATTACTTTTCGGCACCTGTCCGCCTTCGGACGTAGGGGACGCATGGGGGACACGCATGGGGGACGTAGTTAGATAATACGATATTCATTCTCGTAGGCAATTTTGCCGCCACGCTTTACTGCAGAGCTTATTGACGATTTTGTTATTCCAAAATATTTCGCAAGCTCAACCCCAGAAATTCCTAATTCCTTGTTTCCCCAATACGCTATTAAGCTTTTCGCCTGCGACAATTTACTCCTTCTGCTTTCCCTCTTTATCTCGTGCTCATCAACATTTAGCAATTCACAAACTTTTTTTACAAGTCTGTTTATATCCCATCCTTCTTTCTTTAGTCTTGCTTTTCGTGTCATTTGCTCATCGGCTTGCTTTAACGTTGAATTTACAAAGCCGCTGTCTCCTAATATCCGCTCATCAGCCAACCATTTTTCATTTGCTCCCCTCAAATTCAACACCTCTTTCCAGCCGCCAATACTCCTTAACATCCCCCCTCCAGTTAAATCATCCCTTTTTGTCATATCCTTTGCTTCTGCTACATATCTCTCATACTTTTTTGTCGCCGCAGATTTTGATCTCCCAAACCGTTCCAATATCTCGCCGATACTCTGCCATTCTACTTTGTTTTTACCCATTATAACTGAATGCCCGCTCCATTTATAACTGCTGAGCTCTTGTATCCCTTTTACTATTTTTGCCCTTATCGGATTTAAATGTATATACCTTACCAATTCCAAAAGGTACTCTTCTTCCTGGCACAATATTGATTTATATCGGTTCTGATACAAATAGCCACACCTCTTATACTTCTTGTTAAAATATAACGCATACCCGGTTAATAGTTTCCGCATTAAATCGCTGAGAGGCCTTGCGCCAGTTCTTATCAGCAAATGAAAATGGTTGGGCATCAACACCCAACCATAGCACTTATGCTGCGTTTGTTTTAGTCCTTCTCCCAATCGCCTAAGAAATTCTCTTCGGTCATCATCATCTTTAAATATTTCCCGACGTTCAATTCCACGTTGCATTACGTGATAAATTCCACCTTCAATGTTTATTCTTCCTTGCCTTGGCATATTTAGATATTATCATTTGCAGCCAGCATTGTCAATATCGTAATATCTAACTACGTCCCCTATTTTTAGTTTTGCAATTGCAAAATGATAGTGCTATAATATCCCTGCTTACCGATTAAATTTCCCTAAAAAAGGATAAATATGCATAAAGGTATTTTTATAACCGGGACTGATACTGGCATAGGCAAGACTTATATAGCTTGTTCACTTGCGAAAGCTCTTAAGTCTAACAAAATAAGGTTTGGAGTAATGAAACCGATAGCCACCGGAGACAGAAAAGACGCAGAAAAACTGCTTTCTGCCTCGGGCATTAAAGAAGACATTGATTTAGTAAATCCAATATTTCTTAAATACCCCCTTGCGCCTTTGGTATCCGCAGAACTAGAAAATAAATCTATTGAAATGGATTTGGTCTGGAAAAGTTTTAAAAAACTTAAAAAGAAATATGAATTCTTGCTCGTTGAAGGTATCGGCGGTTTGATGGTCCCGATAAAAAGGAATTTTTTCGTTTTGGATATGATAAAGAAATTTTCTTTGCCAGTTTTGGTTGTTGCAAGGCCTTTCCTTGGCACAATAAACCACACATTATTAACGGTTGATAAACTGGTTCAAAAAAAGATTAAAGTGCTTGGCATAGTATTCAGCTCCGGAGAAAAACTAACTCTTGCAGAAAAAACAAATTCCGAAATAATAAAAAATTTGACCGGATTGCCTGTGATAGAAGTTTTAGATGAGGAAGAAATTAATTTAAAAAACAATTTATGGCTAATAGGAAAAAAGTAGCGCTTACTAGAGACGACAAGAAATATATCTGGCATCCATTTTCGCAAATGGCCGATTGGCTTAAGGATGATCCAAACCCTCCTTTGATTATAGCTAGGGCAAAAGGAAATTATTTATACGATATCAATGGGAAAAAATATCTTGACGGCGTTTCTTCGCTATGGGTAACTGTTCACGGGCACAGAAAAAAAGAAATAGATAATGCATTAAAAGATCAGATCAACAAAGTTTCGCATTCTACTTTTCTTGGCTTAACTCACGAACCTGCAATAAAACTTGCAAAAGAACTGATTAGGATTGCGCCCAAAGGTTTAAAAAAGGTTTTTTATTCGGATAACGGTTCAACTTCAGTTGAAATTGCGTTAAAAATGGCTTACCAATATTGGTGCCAATGCAGCAAAAATAAAAAAGCTAAATTTTTATCGCTTAAAAACGCTTATCACGGGGATACGATAGGTTCAGTTTCGGTCGGAGGAATGGATTTATTCCATTCAAAGTTCAAACCGCTTCTATTTGACACTTATTTTGCTCCCTCGCCTTATTGCTACAGATGTCCTCATAGAAAAAATGACCATAACTTTCCATTAACTGCCAAAAGCTTTAGCGATCACTGTAAAATTATGGGGTGCGAAGGAAATTGTTTAACGGAAGTTAAAAATATTCTTCAAAAACATCAGGGTGAAATCGCCGCAGCAATTATTGAGCCTATGATTCAGGGCGCTGCAGGAATGCTTACATTTCCTAAAGGATACCTTAAAAGATTTGAACAGCTCTGTAAAAAATTCAATGTTCTTCTTATATGCGATGAAGTGGCAACGGGTTTCGGCAGAACGGGCAAAATGTTTGCAGTTGAACACGAAAATGTAAAATGTGATTTTTTATGCCTTTCTAAAGGAATCTCTGGAGGATATCTTCCTTTAGCCGCAACATTAACGACTGAAAATATATATTCCGCTTTTTTGGGGAAGTACGAGGAATTCAAAACATTTTTTCACGGCCATACATATACCGCAAATCCTCTTGCGTGCCGGGCAGCTATCGCAAATCTTGAAATATTCAAGAAGGAAAAAGTATTAAAAACAATCAAGCCGAAAATTGACTATTTAACGCAAGAATTGAACAAGCTAAAAAATATCAAATGGGTTGGCGATATCCGGCAAATTGGCTTGATGGCAGGTATTGAACTAGTAAAAAATAAAGCTAAAAGAATAAATTTTGATGATAAATATAAGGTTGGCGCCAAGGTCTGCGCTTTATGCCGGCAAAAAGGTTTGATTCTCCGCCCTTTAGGAAATGTTATAGTTTTAATGCCACCTTTAAGCATATCTGAGAAAGAAATAACTAAAATAATTGAAATAGTAAAAAACTCAATTATCCGATTCTGCTCAAATATTAATTAATACTTGAAATCTTTCAAATTATTTTGCAGAATAGATAAAGGAACTTCAGAGAAGTTCAATGTTAATTCGGTTTGAGCGGATTAAGGGAGGTTGTATGAAAAAGTTAAGCGCTTTTTTGGTTCTCCTTGGTTTACTGGCAGGTTTTGGCTCGGTTTGCTCGGCTGCAGAGAAAACCTATGTTAAAATCGGCGGAAATGTAAAAGTTGAAGAAGGGATGACCGTGAAAAATGCTGTGGCTATCTGGGGAGATGTTACAGTCAACGGAATTGTGGAACAGGACGCTGTTTCTATAGGCGGATCCGTTACTTTGGGGCCCAGAGCACAGGTTGGCAGAAATGTTGTATCAATTAAAGGGACCGTAAATAAGGATCCCAGAGCCAGAATAAACGGGAATATTACTGAAATTGGGCATATGTGTATTTCAGGCGCTGGCCCTTGCTGTAAGGGAAAATATTTCTTTGGAAAAAAGATTTTAATGTTTTTTGGCTTTTTGGCGCTTGCACTTTTATTTGTCGCAATTTTTCAGAAACTTACCCAGAACATTACGGTATTAATTGATAAAAACATATTAAAATCTTTTATTTGGGGTATAATCGGATCATTATTGATTGTGCCGGTTGGATTTCTTCTTTTAATTTCATTAATCGGGATAGTTTTAATACCGCTTGAAATAATTTTTGTTGCTTTAGCGATGTTAATTGGCTATTTTATTTTTGCAAGATTTTCAGGGCGAAAAATCGTATTGGCTTTTAAGTTCCGAGAAACATCGGTTTTATTTGAGACATTTTTGGGCCTTCTAGTACTTGGACTTATCGGTCTTATACCCTTCTTGGGATTTCTTGTTATGAAATTGGCAGCTGTAACAGGTTTTGGAGGCGTTTTAATCGCTTTCTACAATAGTGTAAAAAAATAGTCTTTGTATGGCATTTAATGAACATCCCCGCCGTCCGCCCTGGGCGGACGGAGTATCAGATGACCGGGTTCCTTTCATCCTCTCCCTTGATGGGAGAGGCCTCGGCTCATAGGAGCCTATGGCTCCGAGAGATTGAGGTGAGGATGAAAGCTATTTCAGCCCCCTCATCCTTCCCTTCTTCCTCGCTCGCAGGCTCGGTCCAAAGACTTACCCGCCAAGGGAGAAGGAATTATTCGGTAAGCGCCCAGCAAGCTGGGCGGAATTGCAAGTTAAATTATGAAACCTTTATTTGCGCTCGTATTTTTTCAGTTTTTGTTTTTGGCTTCAGGAATAAATGCACAAGCCGGATTAACCACTGAAAAAATCAGTTTCTATACCCGTGACGGACTAAAAATTGTCGGAGTCTATAAACCTCCTAAGGAAAATAACGGCGAGGTTTTTGTTCTTTTGCACGGACTAGGCTCAAATAAAGAAGAATGGAACTACTTTGAAACAATACTGGCTGAATCCGGTTACGGTTTTCTTGCGTACGATGCCAGAGGGCACGGAGAAAGCAGCACTAAAAAAGACGGGACTATCATTGACTATAAAAATTTCGGTAAACCTACCCCCAAATCCCAATGGGGAAAAATGATTGTGGATCTTGCAAATGTTGTGAACTACCTTATTACCGAAAAAAAGATCAGCCGAAAAAATATCGGGCTTATCGGAGCAAGCATAGGCGCAAACATAAGCCTTATTTACGGCTCATCATATAACCACGTAGGAACTTTAGTACTGCTTTCCCCAGGATTAGAATATATAGGTTTTGATACGCTTGATTATATCAACGCTTACAAAAAAGGAAAAATTGCTATTTGCGCTTCTCCCCAGGATGAATATTCTTACAAAAGCAGTCTTATCTTGTATAAAAAAATTATGAAAAACAAGCAGGCTTTACTGATAGAAGGCGAATCCGGCCACGGTGTAAAATTATTTGACGGAGAATTTGATAATTTGTTGATGGAATGGATGAAGAAACAGTAAAAAATGTGTAAATGTTATGAAAGTTAGAAAGTTATGAAAGTAAAAACTGAAAGAAAAATCACAAAATATGTATAAAAGTTTTAAAGTTAGGAAAGTTTAGAAAGTAAAACAAACTGCAACACATAAGAAACATCTAAAAGTGTCAGGGTTAGGAAAGTATTGAAAGAATGAAAATAGATAAATTTGAGGATTTAAAAGTTTGGAGCGAAGCACGAGGACTTGTTAAAGATATTTATTCTTTAACCGCAAGCAGTAAATTAAATAAGGATTTTGGATTGAAAGAACAGATACAAAGATCTGCTGTTTCAATTCTACCAAATATTTCGGAAGGTTTTGAAAGAGAAAATAACCGCGAATTTGTTTTATTTTTAAAATACGCTAAAGGTTCAGCAGGTGAACTTAGGGCTCAATTATATTTGGTCAGGGATTTAGATTACATAAACGAGAATCAGTTTAGTCAGGCTTACAAAAAAATCGTAACTATTTCAAAATTATTATCAGGTTTCATGACCTATCTAAAATCTCAACTTTCCTAACCTTCATAACATTTACACTTTTACACGCTTTTATTTTGCTTCAATCTTTTCAAATCTCGTGTAATCTCGTAGGACATCTGGAATTACTACAGAACCGTCTTTCTGCTGGTAGTT